>JBMDXL010000378.1:0-8326 GCA_048594465.1 Microlunatus sp.
CCTTCAGATAGGCCCGTCGGTCGATCTCGTCGTAGGCGTACGGGCTGATCCACGGGCCGATCAGGGCGATCACGATCAGCAGCACGATGATCACCGCCCCGACCACCGCGGTCTTGTTGCGCAGGAACCGGCGCACTATCAGCCGGCGGCGGGTGATCCGCTTCTCGCCCGGCTCGACCGGGACGAGCGCATCCCCGTCCACCTCGATGGCCACTTCGGCTCGGTTGTCGGTCACGGGCGGAGCCTCTCTGTCATCCCGGCCTCCTAGCTCAGCCGCACGCGCGGGTCGAGGACGGCCACCATGATGTCGGCCAGGATGGCGCCGAACAGGACGCAGACGCCGCTGAACGCGGCCACCGCGACCGCCCCGTTCACGTCCTGGCGCTGGATGGTGGTGACGGCGTACTCGCCCATGCCGTGGAAGGAGAAGATGATCTCCATGAACGTGGCACCGGTGAACAGGGTGGCCACGCTGAAGGCGAAGTAGGTGCCGGTCGGGATCAGCGCGGTCCGCAGCGCGTGCTTCATCACCGCGCGCGAGCGGCGCAGACCCTTGGCCCGGGCGGTGCGGACGAAGTCCGACCCGAGCGAGTCCAGCATCAGGTTGCGCTGGATCCGGCTGAAGAAGGCCGCGTTCAGCAAGATCAGCACGATGGTGGGTAGCAGCAGGTGCTGCAGCCGGTCGAACAGCCAGGCCAGCGGGTAGCTGCCGCTCTCCCCGGTCTCGCCGACGAACTCGAAGATCCGCAGACCGGTGGCGTTGTTGATGTCGGTCGCCCAGACCTGCAGCACGCTGGCCATCACGAACGAGGGGATCGAGAGGAAGAACAGCGAGGAGAAGGTGAAGAAGCGGTCCGACGGCTTGTACTGCCGGGTGGCGGTCCAGGCGCCGATGAGCACACCGGTCACGATGCCGATCAACGATCCCAGCGTGATCAGCCGCAGGCTGACCCAGATCCGCCGACTCACCTCGCCGTTGACGCTCTCACCGACCGGGGACTCGCCCCAGTTCCAGTGCAGGACGATGTCGGTCAGCCAGGTCCAGTAGCGCTGCAGGAGAGGGACCTGGTCACTGAGGTTCTTGGCCCGCAGCGTGGCTTCCACCGCGGACGGGTCCAGCGGGGGGTTGCGGAGCAGGAAGAGGGACCGGGGATCGAGCTGGCTGGCGGCCAGGAAGTAGGTGAGGCTGATCGCCACGAACAGGAGGATGACGTAGTTCAGGAGTCGCCGCGCCACATATACGCCCATGCCGGAGATGGACCTCCTTCGTGCCGTCGAAGCGGGTGGACCACCACCGCCGGGGGTCGTGCGGAATCAGAGGGTGACTACCTAGCGCAAGACTCTAGCCCCGCATCCCTCATCCACCGTTAATCGGCGCGTCAGATCCACGACCGGAACCACATCCGCGCCCGCCACTGGGCGTACGTGATCGGCTCCCCGCTCAGGATCGGGTAGAGCCAGGCGAAGTTCGCCGCGACCAGGGCCACGAAGGCGCCGGCCAGGACACCGCCCAGCATCCGCCGGTCGCCCGCCCGCGCGTCGCCGATCAACCGTCCCAGGCACAGGGCCACCGCCATCACCGTGAACGGGACCAGGGCGATCGCGTAGAAGTAGAAGACCGGTCGGGTGTCGTAGGAGAACCAGGGCAGCCAGACGCTCAGCACCCCGACCACCGGGATGCCGAACCGCCAGTCCCGGGCCCCGACCCACAAGATCACCGCCGCCACCAGGGCGATCACGCCGCCCCACCACAGCGCCGGGGTGCCGATGGCCAGCACCGCGCTGACGCAGCTGTCCGGTCCGGAGCAGCCGCCGGTGCCGGCCGGGATGTCGCCCTGGTAGTGCATCGACAACGGCCGCACGATGAGCAGCCAGCCGATCGGCTTGGCGTCGTAGGAGTGGGTGGCGTGGTTGATGTAGTCGCCGGTGTGGAAGCCCCAGATGTCGCGGTGGTACTGGATCAGCGAGGCCAGCGGGGCGCCCAGGAACCGGGTCGTCCACGCCTGCGGATGCTGGCTGCCCCAGTCGCGGTCGTACCCGCCGGTGGTGGTCAGCCAGCTGATCCAGGTGCTCACGTAGACCACCGCCGAGAGCAGCACCAGGGAGACGAAGGCGGGGATCCCGTCGCGCAGCACACCGGCGTACGCGCGGGTGCCGGCCCCCGCCAGTCGGCGCGCGCCGACGTCCCAGGCCAGGCTCAGCAGGGCGAAGGCGGCCAGCACGTAGAGCGCGTTCCACTTGCTGCCCAGCGCCAGCCCGAAGCACAGACCGGCGGCGATCCGCCACGGCCGGACGACCAGGGCGGGCCCGAAACGGCCGCCCAGGTCGGTCAGGTCGTGGCGTTCCAGGTGGTCGGCCAGCCGGTTGCGGAACCAGTCCCGGTCGGCGGCCAGGCAGGCCACCGCCGCGACCAGGAAGAACGCCAGGAAGATGTCCAGCAGGGCCACCCGCGACATCACGTACGCCAGCCCGTCGAACGCCAGCAGCAGACCGGCCAGACCGCCGATCAGGGTCGACCGGGAGACCCGGCGGACCAGGCGGGTGAGGACCAGGACGAGCAGCGTGCCGACGACCAGCGGACCGACCCGCCAGCCCACCGAGGTCATCCCGAAGACGTGCTCGCCGGCCGCGATCAGCCACTTGCCCACCTGCGGGTGCACGATGAACGACGCCGCGTTGTTGAGCACGTCGGGGTTGCCCGCGATGATCTTGGCGTTGGCGTCCTCGGGCCAGGACCGTTCGTAGCCGAACCGCAGCAGCGAGTACGCGTCCTTGGCGTAGTAGGTCTCGTCGAAGATCAGCGCATTGGGCCGGCCGAGGTGCACCACCCGGAGGGCGAACGCGATGGCGGTGACGGCGAGGGTGACCAGCCAGCCCGCCCAGCGGTCGGTCAGCGGGGGCACCCGCAGCCGCTCGACCGTCGTCGGCGTCCGGGGCGGGGGTGGGGCGTCGGATCCCTCCGGGGACGCGACGTCCTCGGGCGGGGCGAGCACACTCACGCGAGGAAGTGTAGGAGCCCGACCTGTCAGCGCCGGTGGGGTCGCCATGACCACCACCGCAGCTGACCGGTCGCCGGATTTGAGAGGGTGGCCGGCATGGCGACCAACGGGAAGCTGGTGCTGGCCGGCACGCCGATCGGCGACTCGACCGACGCGAGCCCGGGTCTGGTGACGGCGCTGACCACCGCTGACGTGATCGCCGCCGAGGACACCCGTCGGCTGCGCACCCTGCTGACCCGACTCGGGGTGACCACCTCGGCCCGGGTCGTCTCCTACTTCGAGGGCAACGAGGCCGAGCGGACCCCGGAGCTGGTGGCGGCGATCCGGGAGGGGGCCACCGTGGTGGTGGCCACCGACGCGGGGATGCCGTCGGTGTCCGATCCCGGCTACCGGATCGTCGTGGCCGCGGTGGCGGCCGGGCTCCGGGTCACCGCGGTGCCGGGGCCGTCGGCAGTGCTGACCGCGCTGGCCGTGTCCGGGCTGCCGGTGGACCGGTTCTGCTTCGAGGGGTTCCTGCCGCGCAAGGCGGGGGAGCGGGCCCGCCGGCTGACCGACCTGGTCGCCGAGCCGCGGACCATGGTCTTCTTCGAGGCCCCGCACCGGACGGCGGAGATGCTGGCCGCGGCGGCCGAGGTGCTCGGCGCGGACCGGCCGGGCGCGGTCTGCCGGGAGCTGACCAAGACGTACGAGGAGATCGTCCGCGGGCCGCTGGCCGAGCTGGCCGGGTGGGCCGCCGGGGGCGTCCGGGGTGAGGTGACCGTGGTGATCGGGGGCGCGGTGACCGACGTCGGCGACGAGCTGGCCCACGCGGTGACCCGGGTCCAGCAGCTGGTGGCCGAGGGAGCCCGGCTGAAGGAGGCCGTGGCCGACGTGGCCGCCGCCACCGGGGTCCGCAAGAACGCGCTCTACGAGGCCGCGTTGGTCGCCCGTTGAACGGGAGCCCGGTGGCGGCGTGGTCGCACGACCACCGGGGCAGCGGAACGCGAGGGTGGTTTCCCGGTCTGCCAGAGTGACCGGGTGAGCCAGAGTGACCGGCTGAGCCTGCCGCCCCTGCCCGAGCCGCTGCCGCACCCGGTGGTCGACTCCCACTGCCACCTGGACTCCGCCCGGGAGGTCAGCGGGCTCGAACCCGCCGAGGCGATCGCCCGGGCCGCGGCCGTCGGCGTCACCAGGATCGTCCAGATCGGCTGCGACCTCGCCGGGGCCCGGTTCGCGGTCGAGGCCGCCGAGCGCTTCGACAGCGTCGTGGCCGGCGTGGCCATCCACCCCAACGACGCCGCCCGGCTGGGTCCCGACGCGCTCCCGCCGGTCCTGGACGAGATCGAGCAGCTGGCCCGGCACCCGCGGGTCCGGGCCGTGGGGGAGACCGGGCTCGACCACTTCCGCACCCGCGACGAGGACGGCCACCAAACGCAACGGGACGCCTTCGCCTGGCACATCGGCCTGGCCCGCGCCACCGGCAAGACCCTGGTCATCCACGACCGCGACGCCCACGCCGACGTGCTGGACGTGCTGGACGCCGAGGGGGTGCCGGAGCGGGTGGTGATGCACTGCTTCTCCGGCGACGCCGACTTCGCCCGGGCCTGCCTGGACCGCGGCGCGTGGCTCTCGTACGCCGGCCCGGTCACGTTCAAGCCGAACGAGCACCTCCGCGAGGCGCTGCGGATCACCCCGCTGGACAAGATCCTGACCGAGACCGACGCGCCCTACCTGACCCCGGTGCCGTTCCGCGGACGGTCGAACGCCTCGTACCTGATCCCGCACACCGCCCGCTTCCTGGCCGAGACCCTGGGCCGGGACCTGACCGAGGTCTGCCGGGCGCTGGAGGAGAACGCGTACGCCGCCTTCGGTGGTCGGTGGGGCAGCGACGCCGGCCGGTCGGGCGACTGAGTCGTGGAGCTGTCCCAGGTCCGCCGACGTCGACGGATGGTGCGCCGCTACGTCCCCGACGCCCCGGTCCCGGCCGCGGCGCTCGACCGGATCCTGGATGCCGGACTGCGGGTCCCGTCCGCCGGTTTCACCCAGGGAGTGAGTCTGCTGGTGCTCGAGGGGGCCGACGTCGACCGCTACTGGTCGACCACGACCGACCCCGGCACGCCGCCGGACCGCTGGCTGACCGGGCTGCGGACCGCGCCGGTGCTGGTGCTGGTCTGGACCGACCCGGGCGCCTACCTGGACCGGTACGCGGAGCCGGACAAGGGGTGGACCGACAAGGACCCGGCCCGCTGGACCGCTCCGTACTGGCACGTGGACGCCGGGATGACGGTGCTGGCCATGCTCTACGCCGCCGTCGACGAGGAGCTGGGGGCCTGCTTCTTCGGTGCGCCACCGGAGCGGATCGCCGCCATCCGCGCGGTGCACGGGGTCCCGGTCGGTCAGGAGCTGGTCGGCGTGGTCAGTCTCGGTGTCCCCGACGACGCTCCGCGAAGGTCACGAAGAGAACGTCGCCCGGCGGAAGAAATTCTTCACCGCGGACAGTGGAGACCCAGGTCACACCCCGTTTCGTGATGATTTTGGCCCGTGTCGCCTCGGCCGTTATGCTTCCGTGACCAGCGGCCGTGATATAGCGCCCGCGGACCACTGACATCGATAGTCCGGGCGTTATCTGAACCGGACCAGGGAGCTCACGTGCGCAAGATCATCCCCGTCGTCGCGGCAGGCGCCACCGTCCTCGCCGTCGCCGGCTCGACCTTCGCCTACGCGGCCATGAACAACGACGTGGTGCTGGCCGTGGACGGCCAGACCCGCGAGGTCGCCACCATGAGCAAGACGGTGGGCGACGTGCTGGCCGGGCAGGGCATCACCGTCGGTGAGCACGACGTGGTCGCCCCCTCCCTCGACGCCTCCGTCGTCGACGGCACCAAGATCGCGGTGCAGTTCGGCCGCCAGGTGACCGCCACCGTCGACGGGCAGCCGAAGACCTTCTGGACCACCGCGACCAGCGTGGACCAGGCCCTGCAGAGCCTGCAGGTGGACACCGCCGGTGCCGACCTGTCGACCAGCCGGAGCGCCGGGATCGGTCGCGAGGGTCTCGACCTGACCGTCAACACGGCCAAGACCATCACCGTGGAGACCGGGGGCAAGGAGCGCACGCTGCAGACCACGGCCCTGACCGTGGCCCAGGCCCTGAACGAGGCCGGCATCGCCGTCGACTCCGACGACAAGGTGAGCACCAAGGAGTCCACCAAGCTCAAGGACGGGCTGTCGTTCACCGTCACGAAGGTGGACGTGAAGCGGGTGACCACGACCAAGAAGGTCGCGTACGACACCGTCTACAAGAACACCGACTCCCTGGACAAGGGCAAGCAGAAGGTCCAGACCGAGGGCAAGAACGGCAAGCGGACCGTCGTCTACACCGAGGTCCGTCACGACGGCAAGGTCGTCAAGCGCACCGAGAAGTCCTCCAAGATCACCAGCAAGGTCACCGACAAGGTCGTCCTGGTGGGCACCAAGCAGGACGAGGTCTCCACCGGCAGCACGTCGGGCAACTCGGTCTGGGACCGGCTGGCGCAGTGCGAGTCCGGCGGCAACTGGTCGATCAACACGGGCAACGGCTTCTACGGCGGACTGCAGTTCACCGCCTCCACGTGGCGCGCGATGGGTGGCAGCGGGCTGCCGCACCAGGCCAGCCGCGAGACCCAGATCGCCATCGCCAAGAAGCTGCAGGCGCGGGCGGGCTGGGGCCAGTGGCCCGGCTGCACGTCCAAGCTCGGCCTGCGCTGAGCCCGGGCGAGCGCCCTGAACGACTCCACCCCCGGTCCGGCCCACCGGGTCGAGCTGCTCTCCGCCGGCGCGGTCCGGCGGTTGGCGACCTCGCTGGACCTGCGGCCGACCAAGCAGCGCGGACAGAACTTCGTCACCGACGGCAACACCGTCCGACGGATCGTGGCCACCGCCGGCGTCCGCCCCGATGACGTCGTGCTCGAGATCGGACCCGGTCTGGGTTCGCTGACCCTGGGGCTGCTCGAGGCGGCCGAGCACGTGGTGGCGGTCGAGATCGACGCGCTGCTCGCTGGCGCCCTGCCGGGCACGATCGCCGCGCACGCCCCCGGCCGGACCGACGCGCTGACCGTGGTCGAGGCCGACGCCCTCAGGATCACGTCGTTGCCGCGCGAGCCGACCTGCGTGGTGGCCAACCTGCCGTACAACGTGTCGGTGCCGGTGCTGCTGCACCTGCTGGCCACCTTCGGTGAGTGGCAACGCGGACTGGTCATGGTCCAGGCCGAGGTGGCCGACCGGCTGGCCGCCGGGCCGGGCTCGAAGACGTACGGGATCCCGTCGGTGAAGATGTCCTGGTACGCCGCCACCGCCCGGGTCGGGACCGTGCCGCCGAGTGTCTTCTGGCCGGTGCCCAACGTCGACTCGGGACTGGTCTCCATCGTCCGGCGGCCCGCCCCTGAGACCTCGGCCAGCCGTGCCGCCGTGTTCGCCGTGATCGACGCGGCCTTCGCCCAGCGGCGCAAGATGCTGCGCTCGGCCCTGGCCGGGATCGCCGGTTCCTCGGCCGCTGCGTCGTCGGCCCTGGAGGCCGCGGGGGTCGATCCCCAGGCGCGGGGAGAGGTGCTCGACGTGACCGCCTTCGCCCGGATCGCCGAACAGCTCCCGGCCCCCGGGTGACGGCCCGCTGACCCGGGCTGCGGGCGGGCGCTAGCCTTCCAGCGATGTCCGCCCCCAGCTCTCCCGTGCCCGACGGCGTCCGCGTACGGGTGCCGGCCAAGATCAACCTGGCCCTGTGCGTCGGACCGCCGCGCCCGGACGGGTTCCACCCGCTGGCCACGGTCTACCAGGCCGTGTCCCTGTTCGACGAGGTGCACGCCGTCTGGGGCGACCCGGGGGAGACGACGGTCACGGTGAGCGGGGAGGGCGCCGGCGAGGTGCCCACCGACGAGCGCAACCTGGCCGTCCGGGCGGCGCTGCTGCTGGCCGAGCGCTACGGCGAGGGGCAACCGCTCGGGGTCCAGCTGGCCCTCCACAAGTCCATCCCGGTGGCCGGGGGGCTGGCCGGCGGCTCGTCCAACGGTGCCGCGGCGCTGCTGGCGTGCGCCGACCTGTGGGCCCTCGACGTCTCCCTGGACCAGATGCTCAGCCTGGCTGCGGAGCTGGGCAGCGACGTCCCCTTCGCCCTGCTCGGTGGCACGGCCCTGGGCAGCGGTCGCGGCGAGCAGGTGGCCCCGGTGCTGGGTCGTGGGACCTACCACTGGGTGCTCGGCTTCGGTCACCAGGGGCTGTCCACCCCGGCGGTCTACCGGGCGTACGACGAGCTGCGGCCGGACGCCCCGGTGCCCGAGGTGCCCGACGAGCTGATGGCGGCGCTGCGGTCCGGCGAC
>JBMDXL010000379.1:0-12084 GCA_048594465.1 Microlunatus sp.
ACTCCCTGACGCGGTCCCCCGACCCGGGACCCCTGACGCGGTCCGGGGCCCGGCGGACGCTCCGACCGGGACGGGCTCGGCGAGGATGAGCCCATGGACCTGCTCGAGATCGGGATGATCGGGATCGCGGTGATGGTCGGGGTCAACGTCATCGCCCCGAAGATCGGCGTCGCCTCTCCCCTGCTGCTGGTGCTGCTGGGCATCGGCATCAGCTTCCTGCCGTTCGTCGCCCCGATCGAGGTCCGACCCGAGTGGATCCTGGCCGGCATCCTGCCGCCGCTGCTCTACTCCTCGGCGGTGAACATGCCGGCGATGGACTTCCGGCGCGACCTGCGGACCATCTCGGCGTTCTCGGTGCTGCTCGTGCTCGGCTCGGCGGTGATCATCGGCTGGGTGATGAGCCGGCTGATCCCCGGACTCGACCTGGCCACCGGTATCGCGCTGGGCGCCATCTTGTCCCCCACCGACGCCGTGGCCACCAGCATCGTCCGGCGGGCCGGGGTGGCGCCCCGTCTGGTCACCGTGCTGGAGGGCGAGAGCCTGCTGAACGACGCCTCCGCGCTCGTCCTGCTCCGGTCCGCGACCGCGGCCACCGCGCTGCTGACCGGCTCGATCGCGGCGGACTTCGCCTGGGCGGTGGTCGTCGCGGTGATCATCGGGCTCCTGATCGGTCGACTCAACCTGCTGGTCCGTGCCCACATCCACCACCCCACCAGCAACGTGGCCATCTCGTTCGTGGTGCCGTTCTTCGCCTACATCCCCGCCGAGCGCCTCGACGCGTCCGGTCTGGTGGCCGCGGTGGTGGCCGGGCTGGTCACCGGGCACGGCGCCCCGAGGTTCCTGCGGGCGGAGGACCGGATCACCGCCGACTCGGTCTGGCGCACCCTGGAGATGCTGCTGGAGAGCGCCAACTTCCTGCTGATGGGACTGGAGCTCTACGGTCTGGTCGTCGACGTCCACGAGGCCCACGGCAGCGTCTGGACGGCCATCTGGCTCGGGCTGCTGGCCGCCGTGCTGGTGATCGCCCTCCGCGCGCTGTTCGTGGCGCCGTCGTTGTGGTTGCTGGCCCGCCGGTCCCGCCGCGACGACGTCCGTCGGGACCGGCTGACGTCGTTCCAGGACCAGCTGGAGGACGGGACCCTGGCCGCCCGGATCGGCAGCGACGTGGAGGCCGACCAGGCCTCGGCCCGCGAGCTGCGGTTCGCGCTGCTCACCCGGGTGAGCGACCAGCTGGCCCGTGACGAGCTGACCCGGGTGGACGGCGCCGCCTTCAGCCCCGGGACGCTGGACTGGGCCCGGCGGTTCCTCGCCACCCTCACGGTCGACCCGCAGGAGCGGGAGGCCGAGGGTGAGGACCTCAGGACCGAGCGGGGCGAGCTGCGGCTGGCCGTGATCGAGCAGCAGCGGGCCGAGCTGCTCCGGCTGCGGGATCTGGGGACCTACCCGTCGGCCGTGCTGGAGGAGACGCTCGCTCAGCTCGACGCCGACCAGCTCAGCCTGGAGCTCCGCTCCCGGTCCTGACCCGGGGTACGGCGCGGCCGGGGTCAGCAGCTCAGCCGTCCGGTCGGATCAGCGGTGGATCTGGTCCATCCAGTTCTCCGGCACCCGGTCGGCCGGGGCCGGCGACCCCTGGCTCCGCGGTCGGCTGGTCGGCGGGGCGAGCTCGGGACCCGAGACGACGGCGTCGGTGCGGTAGTCCCAGAACCAGTGCTCGCCCGGCTCGTAGCTGGCCATGATCGGGTGCCCGGTCGCCCGGAAGTGCGCGGTGGCGTGCTGGGCCGGCGACGAGTCGCAGCAGCCCACGTGCCCGCAGGCCGCGCACCGGCGCAGGTGCACCCACCAGCCCGCGGGCTCGTCCAGGCACTCCACGCAACCGTCGCCGCTGGGCGCGACGGAGGGATCGAGCTCTGCGGAGATGTTCTCGTCGGCCATGGGCCTGACCCTACGCCCGCCGGACGGCGCACGGGGCCGTCCTGCGCGAGGACCGTGGTCCACGGTGGTGGAGACTGAGGGACGGTGCCGGGCGAGCCGTGCGGCACCGAGCGTGTCGATGATCGGAGGGTGTCCGTGCCGCCAGAGGGCGATCTCGAGGGCCGACTGCAGGAGTGGCGAGTGCCGAGTGACGTGAGGGAGGCCGTGCTCCGCGCCCTGGCCCAGGTCACGCGCGAAGGGGCGACCCTGATGGAGGCGCTCGTCGGGGACCAGGTCGCGATCGCGGTCCGCGGCCAGCCGGTGGCGGTCTACCTGTCGCCGTCCCGTCTCTCCGCGGCGCTCGACCCGGTCGACGCCGAGCGGGCGCAACGGGCCGACTCCGCGCTCGGGCTGGACAAGGAGAGCGACACCACCTGGCTGGTCCACTGCCGCTACGGACGTCTCGACCCGTCGCGGATCAACGCCGTGACGGCTCTGCTGGTCACCGCCCTGCGGCGCTACGCACCGCAGCCCCCGCCGCGGGTGGTGCCCACCCGTCGTCGCAGCCCGGCCGGTGGCCGGTCCCGCCCGGCGGCGGCCAAGCCGGAGCCGACGCGGCGAGCCCCGACCAAGCAGCGCGAGGAGGACCGGCGGGCGGCCGTGGACGCCGCAGTGCCCCGCTGCCCCGTGCCGGGGTGCAACCTGCCCATGGTCGGCGGCTCCTGTGGCTTCCACGACTGACGCCGGGCCGCTCGGCCGTACGGGGGTTGGCTGACGACCGGGCACCGGGTTGACTGCCGTCCATGGATCTCCTGCAGGTGTGTGGTCTCGCGCAGTTGACCCCGGCGACGGGGATCGAGGTCGGCCTGGTCTCCGGTGACGCGGGCTGGGCCGAGCTGGAGCTCTCGCTCCCGGTCGGCGTCGCGCTCGACGTCCGGCTCGAGGTGCCGCTCGCCGCCGCCGTCGGCTACTGGCACCCGGGTGCCGGGTCCGACCGCACGCTGCCGGCGGACTGGGCCGGTCGGACCGCGACCAGTCTGGTCAGCTGGGCTCCGGTGGGCTGCCTGCACGACGCCGCGGGCACGAGCCAGTTCGCCTGGGGTCTGGACGAGCTGGTCGACGAGCTGGAGATCCGGTACGGCGTCTCCGAGGAGCACAAGACCTTCGCTCTGGAGCTGCACGCGCGGCCTGCGGCGGGTGACCGTGTGCTCCGGATGGTGACCAGCACGGACCCGGCGCCGCTCGCCGGAGCCGTCGCCCGGGTGGCGGGCTGGCTGTCGGGCCGGCTCGCCGCCACCCCGTTGCCCGTCCCGGACGTGGCCCGGCGACCGGTCTACTCCACGTGGTACACGTTCACCCAGGACCTGGACCAGCAGCGGGTGACCGCCGAGGCCCTGCTCGCCGTCGACCTCGGCTGCGGATCGGTGTTCGTCGACGACGGCTGGCAGCGACTGGCCGTCGGCCGCGGGTACGGCGGCTGCGGCGACTGGGTGCCCGACACCGCCAAGTTCCCTGACCTGGCAGCGTTCTCACGCGATCTCCATGATCACGGCCTGGGTGTCGTGCTGTGGGTCGCTCCGTTGCTGCTCGGCCCGGACGCCGATGTGTTCGCCGACCTGGGTCCGTTCGCCCCGCACGCCGTCGAGCACCTCGGCTGCCGGGTGCTCGACCCACGCCACCGCGAGGTCCGCGAGCACCTGGCCGGCACGTGCACCCGGTTGGTCGTCGAGTACGGCCTCGACGGTCTCAAGATCGACTTCCTGGAGCAGGCGATGGTCTACCGCGGCACGGCGTCCGGCGGTGATCACGACGACGTGGGCGAGGCGATGCGGGCTCTGCTCGCCCTGATCCGGCAGCGGCTCGACGACGCCGGGCACGGCGATGCGGCCGTCGAGTTCCGGCAGCCGTACGTGAGCCCGGCCATCGGCGCGTACGGGCAGATCCTGCGGGCCAGCGACTGCCCGGCCGACGCCGTGGTGAACCGACGCTCGACCGTGGACGCGCGGTTGCTGGCGGTCGGTCAGGTCGTGCACGGCGACATGCTCATGTGGGGACCGTCGGGCGGCGCCGAGGCGGTGGCCCAGCAGCTCTACGCCTGCTGGTTCGCGGTGCCGCAGATCTCCATGCTGCTGAGGAGGTTGAGCGACGAGCAGTCGGGCACGGTGGCCGGGTTGCTGGCCCTGTGGCGGGAGCACGCCCCGGTCGTGCTGGACGGCACCCTGTCCGTGCAGGGCTCCGAGCGGGCGTACGACCTGGTCCGCGCCACGCGGTCCGACCTGGGCCGGACGGTGGTGGCGCGCTACGCCGCGGTGGTCGTCGACGTCACCGGGACCGGCGAGATGACCATCCTCAACGCCACCGCCGAGGGGACGGTGGTGATCCGGGTCGCCCCGGGGGCGTCGATCGAGAGCGGACAGGTGCGGTCGGCGGCCGCGACCACCCTCGGCCGGATCGAGCAGCTGGGGCCCGGGCTGCACGAGCTCGACGTGCCGGCGTACGGCAACGTGACCCTCGCGGTGGGGGCCTACCCGTCGTAGAGTCCGAGAGGCGACGACGGGAGAGAACATGATCATCGATCCGCTGCAGGTCCTGCGGACCGCGGAACACGTGGTGGTGCAGGACTTCCCGGACGCGAGCGTCCCGGACTCCCTGCTGGCGGCCGGGCTGACGGTGACGACCTACGGCGGACCGGAGCCGGCGGACGTGACGACCCAGGAGCTGGTGGACGGGGCGGTCGTCCTGCGGCAGCGGGGCCGGCGGCCCGACCGCGCGGATCTGCTCTACGTCCACCGCCCGCTCGCCGAGATCGACCGCATCCTCGACGAGGCCCGCCGGTTGGGGGTGCGCACGCTCTGGCGGCACGCCGACGGTCCCGACGGCGACCTCGACGACGAGGGGGGTGCCTGGCGACGGCCGGTGGAGGCGGCGGGTCTCGCGTACGTTCAGGGCCCGATCACCGGCCCGGCGCGGGCCGTCGCAGCGTCGCGGTGACGACCGCCGCCGTCGTGCCCTGTCGACCTGGGGCCGTCGAGGACCCGTACGGGGCGGTTGTCAGTGCCCGGAACGAGACTGGGTGGCCCGGGGCCGCCGGTGCGGCGAGGCCCTCTGTCCCGGTGGAAAGCGGATCTCGAGGAGGACTGATGGCCACGTTCACCCGGTCGGACGATCTGCAGGGAGCGTCGTTCCGCGACGTGAACCTCCGCGGAGCCCGTTTCGTCGGCTCCGACCTCACCGGCGTGGTGATGCGCGGGGTGGACCTGGCTGAGGCGGACCTGGACGCACCGTGGTTGCTCGACGGCCGCAGCAGCCTGCTCGTCAACGGCGTCGACGTGACGGCGTACGTGGACGCCGAGCTCGACCGCCGTTTCCCGGGCCGGGCCGAGCGGCGCGCCGCCAGCCCCGCGGGGCTGCGGACGGCGTGGACCCGGCTGGAACAGACGTGGGCGGTCACCCTCGACCGGGTCGCCGCCCTGCCGGACGGGACCGTCGACCGATCCGTGGCCGGCGAGTGGTCCTTCGCCGAGACGCTCCGGCACCTGGTCCTGGCCACCGACGTCTGGCTGCGCACAGCGATCCTGGGCGTCGCGCAGCCGTTCCACCCGCTCGGCCTGGCCGGACCCGAGGCGGCCGAGGACGGCGTGGACATGACGCTCTTCGCCACCAGCCCACCCACGTACGCGGAGGTGCTCTCCGTGCGGGCGGACCACCAGGCGATGGTGCACGACTTCCTGACGACCGTCACCGCTGAGGACCTGGCCACCCAGCGGTCGAACCCGTGGGCGCCGGACTTCCCGGAGACCACGCTGTCCTGCCTGCACGTGATCCTGCGGGAGGAGTGGGAACACCACCGCTACGCCGTCCGCGATCTGGCTGTGTTGGAGGGCGGGTAACGACGACCGGATCACTGCCCGCCAGGGCTGCCGACCTCTGTCGACCACGCTTCCTGTGTGGAGCTAAGGGGATTCGAACCCCTGACCTTCTCGTTGCGAACGAGACGCGCTACCAACTGCGCCATAGCCCCTCGGTGACCCACGGAGGTCGGGGCGCTAGCCCCACCGACCGGACGGATCAGCCGCAGACTTTACCACCTCAGGCGGAGGCCGCTCGCCGCTCGCCGTTCCCGGTCTCGTCGTCGGCGGCCACCTCGCCGGCCGTCCTCGGCGCGGCGGGCGGGGCGTCGGCGGTGACCGGGTGCTGAGCGGGTGATCCGAGGGTCACGGCCGGGCCGGAGAGGTCGATGGTGCGGACGGTGCGCGGGGCCAGCGGCTTGGACACGTAGGTGGGGACGGTGATCGGGACCGGATCCCACAGCGCCCCGGCGGCAGCCTTCTCCTCGACCGGTTCGACGGCGACCGGGCTGGCCGGGGACGCGGCCTTCTTGACCTTGGCCCGGTTGATGAACACGGTGACCTCTTCGCCGCCCCGCTGGATGTCGCGGTAGCGGGCATCGAGACTGCGCCGCATCGCGATCACGCTGAAGCGGGAGACACCGAAGAAGAGCACCACGAGACCGCCGGGGATCGCCGCGGTCCACCACGGCAGCAGCTGGGCGCCGGCCAGACCGACGACCAGGCTCAGCACCGCCATCAGGGCCAGGAGAACCCGGCGACGACGCAGGGCCGCGACGGTCTCGAGCCGACGCAGGTCGGCCACGGCGGCACGGCGGGTCAGCGGGGTCGAGACCTCGTAGGTGCCGATCTCGGAGAGATCCTGGTCGAGCAGCGGGGCGGTGCCGTGCTGGACGATCCGCATCGAGTGGGCGAACCGCTCGGCGGGATCCTCGCTGTCCACGACCGCCTCGTCCTCGCGCTTGCGCACGAAATGAGGCACGAGATAGGCCAGCCACGCGATCGCAATCGCTCCGAAGATCACACCGGTCGTCCCCACAAGCAGACCGTATGGGGCTGGTGTGGTTCGGCTCACCACCCGGGCCGGTGTGTCGCCGATTCCCGCCACCTCTTCGCCGCCCCGGCGCGAGAGTTCCCGGTGACGGGTTTCCGATCCCGCGATCACGCAAACGTTTCCTTGACAGTGAGCAAACGTTTTCTGCACCATGGCGAGATGCGAGGACGCGACGCAGGCCCGCCGATCCCGGGATTGACGCCCGCGTGGGCGGAGGGGACCCGTCGCGGTCGTCGGCCGACACCCGAGGTCTCGGACCGGCACCCCGAGTGGCGCGCGGAGTCGATCAGCCGGCTGCGCGGGCTGCTGGCCCTGGGGCCCGACGAGACCACCCGTGGGCCGATCACCCGCGAGGGGATGATCACCGGGGACCGGTTGATCATCGACCGTGGCGATAACGTCCAGCTGGTCACGCTGACCACCCCCGGGCGCGACGACATCCCGTGCTGGTTGCTCAACCCGCCGGCCGATCGACGGCGGAACCTGGCCGTGGTCGCGGTAGCGGGTCACGGTGCCGGCATCGACGACCTGGTCGCGCCCCCGGGCGGCGACGACTTCCACGGCGGTCTGGCGCACAAGCTCGTCGCCGACGGCTTCACCGTCCTGTGCCCCGAGATGATCAGCTTCGGCCGCCGCCGTACGCCGCTGCCCGACACCGCACCTCCCGCCGCGAACAGCTGTCAGGTGGACGGGATGCGCGGACTGCTCACCGGTCGCCCGGTGCTCGGGCGTCGGGTCGCCGACACCCTGGCCGCCGTCCGGGCGCTCCGGACGCTGCCCGGTGTCGACCCGGCCCGGGTCGCCGTGGTCGGCGGGTCCGGGGGCGGGGCGGTCGCGCTGCTGACCGCGGCCCTGGACGACCAGGTCCCGGCCGCGGTGGTGGCGACCTTCCTCAGCTCGTTCGCCGACAGCTTCGGGTCGGTCCCCCACTGCATCTGCAACGCGGTACCGGACCTGCTGACCTGGTTCGAGATGGCCGATCTCGCCGCCCTGATCGCGTCCCGGCGGTTGATCATCGAGGCCGGCCGGAACGACCCGATCTTCCCCGTCGGCGCCGCCGAGACCACCCACGCCGAGCTGGTCGAGGTGTGGCGGGGCCTGGGCGCCGACCCACCCGACCTGGTGATCACCGACGCGGGTCACCAGTTCCGCGCCGACGACGCCATCGCCCTGCTGCGCCGACACCTGTCCGACCCGTCCCTGCACCCGCCGACCCACTGACCCGCCGGCCCGCTGACCTAGAGTGACCGGGTGCCGACGCCGGAGCAGCCCCCCACGTCCGATCTGACCGCGTACGCAGACCTCGGCCCGTACGCGAACGCGATCGGGCTGACCGTCACCGAAGCCACGGCCGACGAGCTGACCGCGTCCTGGGCCGTGACCGAGGCGCTCCTCCAGCCGTACGGGCTGCTGCACGGCGGGGTGCACTGCTCCGTCGTCGAGACCCTGGCCAGCGTGGCGGCGGCCTCCTGGCTCGGCCCGTCCGGTCGGGTGGTCGGCACCACCAACACCACTGACTTCTTCCGGGCCAGCCGGATCGGCGACCGGCTCGTCTCGACCGCACGACCGCTGCACCGCGGTCGCTCCCGTCAGGTCTGGCGGGTGGAGACCGTCGACGACCAGGGTCGGTTGGTCGCGGCCGGTCAGGTCGGGATCCACAACCTGACCGCCCCGCAGGCGTGACCGCCGGCTGACCCCAGCTCACACCGACGGAGGCGACGGCGGTCGCAGGTGGCGCCACCGCTGCAGCAGACCGCCGGGCACCTCCTCGGCGTTGAGGGCGAAGACCAGGTGGTCGCGCCAGTCGCCGTCGATGTGCAGATAGCGCGGACGCAGCCCCTCGGGGCGGAACCCGAGCTTGGCCACCACCCGCAGGCTCTTGGTGTTCTCCGGCCGGATGGCGATCTCGATCCGGTGCAGCCGGAGCACGTCGAAGCAGTAGTCGACGGCCAGGGCCACAGCGGTCGGCACGATCCCGCGCCCGGCGACGCGCTGGTCGACCCAGTAGCCGATCTGACCCCAGGCGGCCGACCCGCCGACGATGCCGCTGACGGTCAGCTGGCCGACCAACCGCGGCGTGCCGCGCGAGCCCTCGGGCTGCAGCAGGATCACCCAAGGCAGCAGCCGGCCCTCCTTGGCCTGGCGGCCCAGCGCCCGGACCAGTGCGCCGTAGCTGCCCGGGCCCGGTCGGGCCCCCGGCGGCAGGGTCGCCTCCCACGGGCGCAACCAGGTCAGGTTCTCCCGGCGCACGTGCTCCCACTCGGCCTGGTAGCGCGCCCGCATCGGAGCGAGCTCGAGATCGCCGTACTGCAGCGTGACCGGCCAGTGGTGGTCGGTCCCGTAGCTGCCCCGACCCAGCACCCGGTAGGGCTCGCGGCCCGGCACCCGGTAGGGCTCCCGCCCGGTCATGCTCAGCGTCCCGGTGCCGGGTGGTCGCCACCGCGGACCTGGGCGACGGCGTGGGCCAGCAGGGGCGTCAGCACCGCCATCCCGTCCCGGGCACCGCCCCGCGACCCCGGCAGGTTGATCACCAAGGTGCGTCCGGCGAGCCCGGCGAGTCCTCGGCTGAGGACCGCGGTGGGTACGCCGACGTCCACCCCGTGCGCGGTGATCGCCGCCGCCAGGTGCGGGATCTCCTTGTCCAGCAGGGGTCTGGTCTGCTCGGGGGTGTCGTCGGTGGGCGACAACCCCGTCCCGCCGGTGGTGATGATCACGTCGTAGCCGTGGTCCAGTCCGTCCCGCAGGGCCCAGCCGACGGCCTTGCCGTCCGGGACGATCTGCGGTCCGTCCACCACGAAACCGGTGTCGGTGAGGCCGGTGGCGATGATCGGGCCGGACTCGTCGGCGTAGACCCCCGCATGGGCGCGGGTGGAGACGGTGATCACCAACGCGGTGCCGACCGCCTCGTTCACGCCGGGTCCTCCGTCCGGGTCCAGTCGCCGCTCCGACCGCCGGACTTGGCGATCACCCGCACGTCGGTGATCACGGCCAGCTTGTCGATCGCCTTGATCATGTCGATCATGGTCAGGCCGGCCACGCTGACCGCGGTCAGGGCCTCCATCTCCACCCCCGTACGGTCGGCGGTCCGCACCGTGGCGGTGATCTCCACGCCGTCGTCGACGACCTCGACAGCGACCTCGACGCCGCTGACGGACAGCGGGTGGCAGAGCGGGATGAGGTCGGGCGTCCGCTTGGCCCCCTGGATGCCCGCGATCCGGGCCACGGCCAGGGCGTCGCCCTTGGGCACCGAGCCGTCCCGCAGCGCCGCCACGCACGCCGGCGAGAGCCGCACCCGACCAGCCGCGGTAGCCGACCTGCTGGTCACCGCCTTGCCGGACACGTCGACCATCCGCGCCTCGCCGGAGGCGTTCAGGTGGGTCAGACCCGCGGGGGCGTCCTCGCCGGCGGACCGGCTCACAGGCCCTCGCTCAGCAACCAGACCTCGACCGACTCCCCCACCGCGACCAGGTCGGTCTCCTCGGGCAGCACCACCAGGGCGTTGGCCCGGGCCAGGTCGCCGATCAGGTGCGACCCGTGCCCACCGGCCAGCGACACCAGCCGGTTGCCGTCGTCGTCGTGGGTGACGATGCCGCGGGCCAGCTGTCGGCGCGACATGGTCGAGCTCATCGCGTGGGTGGCCCGGGCCCGGACCGGAGCCCGGGTGTAGGGGGTGACCCCCATCAGCTTCCGGATCACCGGGCGGGCGAACGCCTCGAAGGAGACGAACGCGCTCACCGGGTTGCCCGGCAGCATGATCATCGGGATCCGCTCGCTGCCGATCAGACCGAAGCCCTGCGGCTTGCCCGGCTGCATGGCAACAGCCACGAACTCGGTCGCGCCCAGCTCCGGCATCACCGCCTTGACCACGTCGTAGTCGCCCTGGCTGACGCCGCCGGTGGTGAGGATCAGATCGGCCCTGATCAGCTGGTCGTTGATCAGCTCGCGGACCCGCTCGGGGTCGTCACTGACCATCCCCACCCGGAACACCTGGGCACCGGCGGCGCGGGCGGCCGCCGCGAGCAGATAGGAGTTGGAGTCGTAGATCTGGAACTCGCTCGGCAGCTCGCGACCCGGCTCCACCAGCTCCGAACCGGTGGCCACGACCACCACCCGGGGTCGGGGCCGGACCAGCACCTTGTTCCGGCCGACGGCCGCCAGCAGACCGATGCTGCGCGGATCGAGCTGGTCACCCTCCCGGAACACGCGCTGACCGGCGGCGACGTCCTCCCCGGTCCGCCGGATGTGCTGCCCGACCTCGCTGGGCACGTAGATCTCCACGTCGGCGGAGCCGCGGTCGGTCGACTCGTACGCGACGATGGCGTCCGCGCCGACCGGGATCGGGGCGCCGGTCATGATCTTCATCGCGGTGCCGGGCGACAGCTTGTGCGGGGCGGCCTGACCGGCGGCGACCTCGCCGACCACCGGGAGTCGTACGGGAGCCTCCGCCGTGGCCGCGGCGACGTCCTGGGCCCGCACCGCGTACCCGTCCATGGCGGTGTTGTCGAAGCCCGGCAGGCTGATCGGCGAGACGATCTCCTCGCACAGCGCCAGATCGACCGCGTCCAGCAGCTGCTGGCCGAAGGGCGGCAGCTCCTGCACGCAGCCGAGCAGGTAGTCCCGGTGGTCCTCCAGAGAGCGCAGACCGTCCGGACGTGCGGGCGGCGGCAGGGGCAACGGGTCCCAGGCGGGACGGACGGGGACGTCCTCGGTCTTCTTGCGGCCGAACAGGGGCATGATCCCCACCCTAGACATGGCGGCCGGGACCGTCCGGGAGCCGCGGGCGGGGACGTCCGGTGTCGCCCGTCAGACCGTCCCCCTCCGAGTTGTCCGCGTCGCCCGGGCCACCACCGAGGCTGACACCTCGGGAGGGTGGGGTCAGAAGTCGGGGTAACCGCGCTCCCGGGTGAGCTCACCCACCAGCTCGTAGAGCCGCTGCCAGGCCGGCGAGATGTACTCGTTCATCTCGGTCAGCAGCCCCACGGTGACCTCGTCGGTGCGGGTCCACTCCGCCGCCTCGGCCCGAGCGACCTCGACCGGGTAGAGCCGCTGGACCACGGCCAGGCTGGTCCGCGCGAGGTCCACCAGCCGGGGGTCGTCGCGGTCCCAGTCGATGGCGGCGTCCAGGGCCACCACCAGCGCCCGGTACTCCGCGTCGTCCAGGCAGGTCCGTTTCATGGCCAGGGAGGCGGCCAGCATGCCCGGATAGGCCGCCGACAGCAGGATCCAGCTGTTCCGCTCGATCTCGACGGTGGCCTCGCTCAGTCCCAGCTC
>JBMDXL010000038.1:0-4719 GCA_048594465.1 Microlunatus sp.
CATGCAGCAGCTGTGGCGAAGCGACGAGCCGCAGTCGGTGCGCGAGGTGCACGCCGTGCTGGCCCAGGAGCGCGACCTCGCCTACACGACGGTGATGACGGTCCTGGACCGGCTGGCCAAGAAGGGTCTGGCCACCCGTGAGCAGGACGGCCGGGCGTACCGCTACGGCGCGGCGCAGAGTCGCGAGCAGCTGGTCGCCGCGGTCATGCACACCGCCCTGGAAGGCCGTGGGGCCGAGCGCGCGGCGGCGCTGGTCGCCTTCGTGGACCGGGTGAGCGAGGACGAGGCCGCCGCCCTCCGTGCCGCCCTGGCGCGCCTGGAGTCCACGTGATCGACGTCCCGCCGCTGCTGGTGGCGGGACTGCTGGCGGTGGGTGCCGCCGTGCTGGTGCGCTCCGGTCCCCCCTGGGTGGCGCGCTGGTCGTTCCTGCGGCGGGTGCCGCGGGCGGCCGTCGTGCTGTGGCAGGCCGGGGCCCTGGCCGCCCTGCTGTGCGTGCTCGGGCTGACCTGGCTCGTGCTGTCGGAGACCCTCGGGTCGCCGCGTCGGCTGCCGTGGTGGGAGTGGCTCGCCGCCTCCGCCGTGGCCCTGTTCGCCCTGGTGGTCGTGGCCCGGCTGGTCTGGGCGCTGATCCGGGTGATCGGTTCGACCGGGACCCGGCGCCGCCGGCACCGGGATCTGGTCGACCTGCTGAGCGAGACCGCCGCCGCCGACCTGCACCGCGCCAACCCCGGCCTCCGGGTGCTGGCCGAGACCCGGCCGCTGGCCTACTGCCTGCCGGGGCTGCGCGGGTCCCGGGTGGTGGTCAGCGCGGGCACCCTGGCGATGCTCTCGGCCGAGGAGCTGTCGGCCGTGCTGGCCCACGAGCGGGCTCACCTGCGTGCCCGGCACGACGTCGTGCTGGCCACCTTCGACGCCGTCCACCAGGCCTTCCCGCACGCCATCCGCAGCGAGCTGCCCGCCGAGCAGTCCCGGTTGCTGGTGGAGATGCTGGCCGACGACGCCGCCGTACGGTGGGTGGGTCGCCGCCCGCTCGGCCGGGCCATGGTGGCGCTCTCGACCTCCGTCGTGCCGGACGAGGGCCTGGGTGCCGGGGCGGCCAGCACCCGCGTCCGGCTGGAGCGGCTCGCCGCCCCCGGGCCGGATCGGTCCACCGGGCTGGCCGCGGCGATCTACCTGCTGGCGTTGTCCCTGGTGGTGGCGCCTGTGCTGGCGGTGCTGGTCGCCGGCTCCTGAGCACGGCCACCCGTTGACACCCCGCGTGAGCGCCCTTACCTTTGGCGGTCTGAGAGCGCTCCCACTGGCGGCGGGCGCCACGGGGGAGGACACAGCTCATCGTGACCAACGACGGCACGCAGCACCGCACCGACGAGACCCAGACCGGCACCGACGGTTCCAACTTCGCCCTCCGGCCGGTGAGCCGGCGGCTGCTGATCGGCGGCGGCGCCGCCCTCGGCGTGGGGCTGACCACCCTCGGCGCTCCGGCGGCGGAGGCAGCCCCCGGGACCCTGGCGGCCAGCTGGAACGGTCGGTCCAGCCGGGCGGCCGTGAAGTTCCTCAAGGGCGTCACCAACGCCTACCGCACCTCGGGTCCGCGGCTCGCCCAGAGCTACCAGGACGCCTCCGGGCTGACCGACGTCGCCTTCACCTACGACAACGCGCTGGCCATCATCGCCCTCCTGCGAGCGGGTGAGGGGGCGTCCGCACGCGCGCTGGGCGACGGTCTGCTCTACGCCCAGACCCACGATGAGACCTTCACCGACGGCCGGTTGCGCCAGGCGTACCACGCCGACGACTTCATCCTGGAGAACGGCAACGCCCACTTCGCGTACGAGTTCGGGCTGATCGGCACCGCGGTCGGCGACATGGCCTGGGCCGGCATCGCCCTGGCCCAGCTGGCGCGGGCCACCGGCATCGCGCGCTACCGGACCGGTGCCATCCGGATCGCTCAGTGGATCCACGACAAGACGTACTCCACCTCCGGGTTGGGGGGCTACACCTTCGGGCAGACGGCGGGTCTGGAGACGCGCAAGTCGACCGAGCACAACATCGACGTGGCCGGCTTCTTCCGGTTGATCCAGACCCTCACCGGTCAGCGGGTGTGGCGGGACCGCTCCGACCACGCCTGGGCCATGGTCGAGGCGGTCTGGAACGACGCGGACGGCTTCTTCTGGACCGGCAGCGAGGACGACGGGGCGACCATCAACAAGCTCGGCACCCAGCTCCCGCTCGACCCGCAGACCTGGTCCTGGCTGGTCCGCCGGCAGGGCGCCTACGCCGAGGCGCTGGACTGGGCGGCCACCAACCTGGCCACCACCGACACGCCGCAGCGGCTGAACTCGAGCCTGAAGGGCAACCAGAAGGTGTCCGGGGTGGCCTTCGCCAGCGGTTCGCTGCAGGCCGACCCGACGGTGCCGATCGACCAGTGGAACCCCAAGCCCGACTCGGGTGCGGTGTGGTTCGAGGGAACGGCTCAGCTGGCCCTCGCGCTGGCCATCCGCAACCGCCGGGGCGACAAGGCCGCCGCGCAGGACCTGCTCAAGGCCGTCATCTGGGCCCAGGACGAGCTGGGCGACGGGCAGCAGTTCAACAGCAAGCGGATCGACGGCGGTGTGGTCGCCGCGTCCTCGCCGCTGCAGACCGGTTTCGGCTTCGGCTACTACCCCAACCTGCACGTCGGCGCGACGTCCTGGTTCGTGTTCGCCGCCACCGGAGTGAACCCGTACGTTTTCTGATTCCGCACCCGATGCACAGACGCCCCCGGCCCGGACCCGACGCCCCCTCGTGAGGGACGGCGGCACCCGGGACAGGGGCGTCTGTGTGTGCAGGCGGTGATCAGGCGCGCGCGCCGCGGCCGCTGCCGAAGCGGATCCAGAGCAGCAGCACGATGATCGCGCCGATGATGGAACCGATGATGCCGGCCGGCTGCAGGAAGCCGCCGCCGCCGCCACCGGCGCTGTTGCCGAACAGCAGGTAGCCGAGGAAGCCGCCGACGAACGAGCCGACGATGCCGAGCAGGATCGTCATCGGGATCGACAGGTTCTGCTTCCCGGGGACGACCAGGCGCGCGACGGCGCCGGCGATCAGTCCGACGATGATGATGCTGATGATGAGACCGAGCATGGTGTTGCCTTTCTCTTGGTCCGGCAGGGCCGGGTGGAGCGATCGCTCTCTTACACAGTAAACTACCCCAGAGGGTGATTGGTTACACCCTTATGGAGGGTTACGGTGGGGAAATGATCGCCGAGGACGACGAGAGCCAGGGTCCGATCAGGGTCGCCCTGGTCAACGACTACGACGTCGTCGTGCTCGGACTCGCCCGGATCCTGGAGCGCTACGACGACCGGCTGGTCATCGCCGAGATCGACACCAACCGCCCTGTCGAGGACGTGGTCGACCTGGTGCTCTACGACTCGTTCGACCAGCCGGAGTCCGACCGGGGCGAGATCGCCGATCTGGTGGCCAACCCCCGGGCTGGGGCCGTGGTCGTCTACACCTGGAACCTGCACCCGCAGCTGGTCGAGCGCGCCCGCTCCCAGGGAGCCCGGGGCTATCTGTCCAAGGCGTTGCCGGCCCGTGACCTGGTCGTCGCGCTCGAGGCGGTGCACAACGGCGAGGTGGTGGTCAGCGAGCCCGATCGCCGCGTCCGCGCCGTCACCGGCTCCGACTGGCCGGGGCGCGAGGAGGGTCTGACCGACCGCGAGGCCGAGGTGCTGGCCCTGATCACCCAGGGGATGAGCAACGCCGACGTCGCCGACCTGACCTACCTGAGCCCCAACACGATCAAGACCTACATCCGGTCCATCTACCGCAAGATCGACGTCGAGAGCCGTACGCAGGCGGTGCTCTGGGGCGTCGAGCACGGGTTCCAGCCGGACAAGCGGCGGATCGAGCACTGGCGTGGTGGTCCCTGACCGGGACCTCGGATCCGCGCGACGACGCGGGCGCCCGGTGCTCACCGTAGCCACCGGGCACCGCCTTCCCCGCCCGGTCACCGGGGCGGGGAAGACAGCGGGGCGACACCTGCTACGACGAGGGTCAGAGGCGCCCGAGCAGGGTGGTCATCGTCGTGATCTCGGCACGTTGGGTGTCGATGATCGTCTGCGCGAGCTGCCGGGCATCCGGGTTCTCGCCGCTGGTCAGCTCCTGTTCCGCCATGGTGATCGCCCCGCGGTGGTGGGTGATCATGCCGGTCAGGTAGAGCCGTGCCGCATCGTCACCGGTGGCCTTGGCGAGGGCGTCCAGATCGGCCCGGCTCATCATGCCGCCGCCGTCCATGCCGTGATCCATGCCGGACGACGGGCTGGCGGCCTCTCCCCAGCCGGCGAGCCAGCCGCTCATGGTGGTGATCTCAGGTGCCTGAGCGGCCTTGATCTGGGTGGCGAGGTCGGTGACCTCGGGGTCGACGCCGTCGAGGCCGAGGAGCAGATCGCTCATCTCGATGGCCTGCTGATGGTGGGGGATCATCATCTGGACGAACATGACGTCGGCGGCGTTGTGCGGGCCGTCGGCCGGGCTCGCCGAGGTCGGCGGGGTGGCGGGGGCGGAGCTGGAACCGTGGTCCATGCCGGTCATGCCCGGCATCGGGTCAGCGCCGTCGTCGGCGCATCCGGCCAACCCGGTCACCGTGAGGACGGTGGCTGCGAGGGCGAGGCGGAGTCTTCTGGTCTGGTGAGGCATGGCAAGGATCTCCTTGGTCAGGGCTGAACGTGCTGGCGTGGG
>JBMDXL010000380.1:0-1992 GCA_048594465.1 Microlunatus sp.
CGATCGTCCGCACCCGGGCGACGCCGACCGCGGACTCGATCAGCGCCACCACGGCCAGCGGTTCGCCCGGCCCGGTCCCCTCCGGACCGTGCTGTGGACCGGCGGATCCGACGGCGGCGACCACCGCGGCCACGTGGTCCGGATCGCCGGCCTTGGGCACCACCACCCCCAGGACGCCGTGGCCGGGGTCGCCGGCCAGCGCCACGATCATGGCCAGATCGGCGGTCCCGGCAGGTGTCGCGGGGTCGTTGATCCGCACCAGCGCCCGCAGCCCGGCCGACCGTCCCGGACCGAGGGCCGAGCGGACGGCGTCCCGGGCGGCGTCCTTGGCCGGCGTGGCGACGGCGTCCTCCAGGTCGATGATCACCACGTCGGCTCCGCTCGCCGCCGCCTTGACGTAACGGTCGGGGCGGTCGCCGGGCACGAACAGCGCGGTGACGGCGGTGCGGACCGCGGCAGCGCTCACCGGTCGGACTCCGCCGCCGGCAGACTCCGCTCGTCGGGTCGGGCCGTGGTGATGGCCGGCTGGTGCCCGCGGCGGTAGACCAGCAGCGTGCGGCGGTAGCTGATCACCACGACGCCGTCCTGGTTGAAGCCCTCGGAGGCCACCGTGACCACGCCGAGGTGCGGGCGCGAGCCCGACGGGCGCGCGCTCAGCACCTTGGACCGCGAGTAGATCGTGTCGCCCTCGAAGACCGGGTGCGGCGTGCGGACCTCGTCCCAGCCCAGGTTGGCGTACACGTGGGTGGAGAGGTCGACGGTCGACTGCCCCGTCACCAGCGCCAGCGTGAAGGTGGAGTTGACCAGCGTCCGACCGAACTCGGTCCGCTCGGCGAAGTGCTTGTCGAGGTGGATCCGGGCCACGTTCTGGGTCATCAGGGTGAACGTCTGGTTGTCGGCCTCGGTGACCGTCCGGCCGAACGGATGGTAGATGACCTCCCCCGGACGGAAGTCCTCGAACAACCGGCCGGGCTCGGTGCGGTTCTCCGGGTCGTCGGTCACGGCGGTTGCCTCCAGCGGTCGGTCGACGGGTGTCCGACCACTATGCCCGCCGACGGTGCGGGCGGCTCGCCGGGTCGGACCCGGGGTCAGGCGCCGAGGTCTCGTGGACCGACGCTCGAGGTCCGCGCGGAGGCGGTGTAGCGGCGACCGACGTCGCGGCACTGCTCGCAGACGTCGTCGGGGATGACGCCGAGCCGCATCAGCACCCCGAACAGCCAGCACCCCGCGCAGAGGCCGAAGACTGACTCCAGGCAGGCGAAGACGAGCAGCACGGCGACCAGACCGAGAGCCAGGGCAGAGGCGCCGAAGCCGTACGCGGCCACCGTGGCGACGGTCGTCAGGGTCAGCCCGATCGCCTGGGCGAACCGCTTCGGGGGTCCGGGCACCAGGGTCGGGGCGCCCAACCGGGGCGCCACCAGCTGCGTGGCCACCCGGCCGAGGAGACTGAAGCGGGGCCCGCTGAGGGTCCGTGCCGCGAACCCGACGGCGAGGACGGGCAGCAGCCAGAGCCAGCCGGTGACCAGCGTGGTGAGAGCCAGCACCGCGACGCCGCCGGCCACGACCCGCGCGGCCTGCTCGTTCACCGGGTTCGGGAACGAGAAGACCCCGGTCCGGGGTTCCACCCTGACCGGGTGCACCGACCGCTTGATCGACACGCTCATCCGCCACCTCCGTGGTCCTGCCCCCGCCGACCGCGTCGTCGACCCCGGGGCCGGGCCTGGCATTGCCTAGTAACCAGGTAGATGATAGGTGCTTCTCACCCGACGGCGGCCGGCTCGCTCCGTCGGTGAGAATCGGACCGTGTCCCGCACCTCGCGC
Organism: Microlunatus sp.; assembly: GCA_048594465.1. Classification (GTDB taxonomy): domain Bacteria; phylum Actinomycetota; class Actinomycetes; order Propionibacteriales; family Propionibacteriaceae; genus Microlunatus. The sequence goes on from JBMDXL010000380.1 coordinate 1,822, forward strand.
CAGCCGCCCGTACGGTCGTCGTCGCCCTGTCCCTGCGGACTGCCCGCGGCGTACGGCGACTGCTGCGGCCGGTGGCACGGGGGAACGGCGTCGGCGGTGACCGCGGAGCAGCTGATGCGGTCCCGCTACAGCGCCTTCGTGGTCGGCGACGTCGACTACCTGCTGCGGACC
>JBMDXL010000381.1:0-3623 GCA_048594465.1 Microlunatus sp.
CTTGCTCAGGTAGTCGTCGGTGACCCAGCGGGCCTTGCCGTCCACGACCACCTGGCGGTAGCCCTTGCGGACCGTGTCGGTGACCTTGACCTTCTTCGCCTCGCCGATGATCTTCACGGACTTCGCCTTCGTGCTCGGCGTCGTCCGGAGCTTGACCGCGGAGGTGGTGTAGCGGGAGCCGATCACGCTGTCGGCGAGCTCGGCGGCCTTGCGGGCGGCTGCCTTCTTCTTCGCGGCCTTCGCCTCGTCGGCAGCGATCTCCACCGAGCGCTCCCGGGCGGACTCGATCATCGCGGCCTTCTCGTCCCCGGCCGACAGCGACGGCCGGACCTCGCTGCGGTTGCTCCGGGACGCCTGGGCGGCGCGGGCGGCGTCGGTGAGCGCGGGGGCGGAGGACGCCACCGAGGCGGAGGCCGACGGACGCACGTCGTCCAGCGGCACGGCCTGCAGCGAGTCGCTGGGCCAGGCGGTGACGGCGGCGGTGGTGATCAGCGCGCCGACGGCGAGGGCGGGAGCAGCGAGCCGCCCGACGCGGACGGCGATCGGTGCCGGCATGGCCCGACGAGGTCGTACGCGCACAGGGATCCTCCGAGATCAATTCGTTATCAAAAGACGGGTAAGCGAAACACAGGTCACCACGAGGACTCAAATCGAGAGATCTGCGTCACAGCAGTAGGTTGAAGGTCCCGGAGCCTCCGGCATTCCTATCTTCTGGAGCGGTAATGACCGAGTACGACGCCATCGTGATCGGAGCCGGCCAGGCGGGACCCGGCGTCGCCGCGGCTCTCGCCGGCGAGGGCCAGCGGACCCTGCTGGTCGAGATGGAGCAGGTGGGCGGCACCTGCCTGAACCACGGCTGCCGCCCCACCAAGGCGTTGCGAGCGAGTGCCGTCATCGCCCACCAGGCGCGGCGGGCGGCCGCGTACGGCGTGCACACCGATGAGGTGACCGTCGACTTCGGGGTCGCCATCCAGCGCGTCCACACCATGATCGACGGGATGCGGCAGGGCCTGCGCGACTGGCTGGACGGCGTCGACGGTCTGGAGCTGGTGAGCGGCACCGCCACCCTGGTCGGCGACCCGGACGGCCGTGCTCACCGGGTCACCGTCGACGGGCGGACCCACAGCACCGGCAGGGTCTACCTCGACGTGGGCGGCCGGGCCGCCGTGCCGACCATCGAGGGCCTGGACGACGTCGATCACCTCACCGAGGTGGAGCTGCTCCAGCTGACCGAGCTGCCCCGCCACCTGGTGGTGGTCGGGGGTGGCTACATCGGGTTGGAGTTCGGCCAGATGTTCCGCCGGTTCGGCGCCGAGGTGACGATCCTGGCCGGCAGCGGCATCGCCGGTCACGAGGACCCCGACGTGGTCGAGGCCCTGACCGAGGTGCTCACCGGAGAGGGTGTGATGATCCGCAACGCCCGGCCGCAGCGGGTGTCCCGGACCGACGAGGGGATCCGGGTCGAGCTGAGCGACGGCGGCGAACCGGTGGTCGGCTCGCACCTGCTGGTGGCCACCGGGCGGCACAGCAACCTCGATCTGCTCGGACCCGACCACGGCCTGGAGACCGACGACCGGGGCTTCGTCACCATCGGCCCGCGGTTCGAGACCTCGCTGCCGGGGGTCTGGGCGCTCGGCGACGTCAACGGGCACGGCGCCTTCACCCACACCGCCTACCAGGACAGCCAGATCCTGCTCAGCCCGCCGCGGACCGTGACCGACCGGGTGACCACGTACGCGATGTTCACCGACCCGCCGCTGGGCCGGGTGGGGATGGGTCTGGCCGAGGCGCGGGCCTCCGGTCGGCGGGTGCTCAAGGCCGAGGTGCCGATGTCCTCGGTCAGCCGGGCGCAGCTGGAGGGCGAGACGGCCGGGCTGATGCGGGTGCTGGTCGACGGCGACACCGAGGAGATCCTGGGCGCCACCATCTTCGGGCTGCAGGCCGACGACGTGGTGCAGATCATCGGTCTGGCCATCCAGGCCGGCATCGGCTACCCGACCGTCCGGGACGCGCTGCCCATCCACCCGACGGTGGCGGAGTTCCTGCCGTCGATCCTGGGATCGCTGACCCCGCTGGACTGATCCCCACCGGACCGGGAACCCGGGGGTCGCGGACCCGGCTAGTGTCGGCGGGTGCAGCGAACGGAGGGGGCGGCGGGGCCCGACCTGGGCGAGGGGCTGGGGTCCTATCTGCGGCTGCTGCGGCACGGCCCGGCGGGCCGCCCGTTCCTGGCCGCCTTCGTCGCCCGGCTGCCCATCTCGATGGCCCCGCTGGGCATCCTGCTGCTGATCGAGCACAGCCGCGACGCGTACGCCATCGCCGGGCTGGTCACCGGTGCGTACGCGCTCGGGTCGGCGGCCGGCACCCCGCTGTGGGGACGGCTGATGGACCGCTTCGGGCAGGTGCCGATCCTGCTCCCGACCTCGCTGGGCAGCGCCGGGCTGCTGGCCGCCCTGGCGCTGAGCACGGTCGCCGGGGCACCGACCTGGGTGCTGCTGGCCTGCTCGGCCGCGGCCGGTCTCACCTACCCGCCGATCAGCCCGGCCGTCCGGTCGGCGTACCGGATCATCCTCCCCGACCCCGCCGCCCGCCGGGTCGCGTTCGCCCTGGACGCCACCTCGGTGGAGCTGCTGTTCGTCGGTGGCCCGCTGCTGCTGTCGGTGCTGCTGGCCCTGACCCCGCCGGTCGCGCCGCTGCTGGTCACGGCCGGTTTCATGGCCGGCGGGGGACTCGCCTACTGCCGCACCGACGCCGCCCGGCGGTGGCGCCCCGGCGCAGCCGAGCTGGGCGCGACCCATCCCGAGCACGGCGGCCGTCGCTCCGCGGTCACCGCGCCCGGCGTGGCCGCGGTGCTGGTGGTGATGCTCGCCCTGAGCATCGGCTTCGGGCAGCTCGACACCTCGATGGCGGCCACCGCCGGGGAGCGGCTGGGCAGCACCGACCGGGTCGGTCTGCTCTTCGCGGCCATCGCCGGCGGCAGCACCATCGGCGGACTGGCCTTCGGGGCGCGCCACTGGCGGCTCGACGAGCGGCGGGCGGTCGCGGTCCTGCTGGCGCTGTTCGCGGCGTTCCTGATCGCCATGGCCGCGCTCGTCTCGTTCCCGGCCGCACCGCTGTGGCTGCTGTTCCCGCTGCTCTTCCTGACCGGCTGCACGATCGCCCCGACGCTGATCATGCAGCAGGCGCTGCTGGACCACCTGGCCCCGGCGCACCGGCTGAACGAGGCGCAGGCCTTCCTGTCGGCCGCCACCACCACCGGCGGCGCGGCGGGGACGGCGATCGCCGGTTTCCTCATCGACGGCTGGGGTCTGACCGCCTCCTTCGGCGGGGCGGCAGCCGGCGCCGCCCTGGCCGCGGGCATCGCCCTGGCCAGCCAGTCCCACTGGCGGGCGGCCGCGGAACGTCTGGCCAGCGCCCCGTCGAGCCCCGGCGGCTGACCGGGACCGCGGATTTCTCTCCCCGATCGGGCGCCGCGAGCCGCAACACGCCGGTCAGGAGCGCGATCGGGGAGAGTTCGACGCACCCGGCCGGCTCGCCCGCGGACTGCGCACGTAGCTCGACACGTACGGGTCGTCGGCCAGCCAGAACCGCCAGGGCACGTCGGCCGCCCGGCTGACCCCGAC
>JBMDXL010000382.1:0-4490 GCA_048594465.1 Microlunatus sp.
TCGACGGTCTGCCCGACATGGTCTACGCCGCGAACGGCGCCCTGGTCACGCCGACCGCGACGGTGGCCGCCCGGTTCGCGTACCCGCAGCGCACGTGCGAGTCGGCGGCGTACGCCGGCTGGCTGGCGGCGCACGGACTGGGGCCGGTGCACGCGCCGGTGGAGGTGAACGAGGGCGAGGGTGACTTCCTCGTCGTCGGCGACCGGATACTGGCCGGGACAGGGTTCCGGACCACGCCGGCCGCGCACGCCGAGGTGGCCTCACTGACCGGTATGGAGGTGATCAGCCTCGACCTCGTCGACCCGGTGGCCGAGGCGGCGGTAGGTGTCGACCAGGGTCTGCCACTGACGCAGCGCGAGGTCGCGGTCGACCTCCACCCCGGGATGCATCCAGGGGTTGATCGCGTACTCGACCGCGAAGTGCCGGGGTGGGGTCATCAGGAAGTGCCGGGTCCGTGGCGTGCGTCGGGTGCTGGCGGCGGGGGCGTAGGCGAGGTTGGTCATGGCGGGCTCCGATCGACGCGACCGGGGGACGGCCGTCCCCCGACGGTCCTGGGTGAAACGCGGTCCCTCTCAGACTAGGAAGACCGCTTCGCGCAATCAATCGACGGATGTTGCGACTTCAGCCGAGGATCCGGTCGTCTGTTCCGCCTGAACATCGATCCGTTGCGCGGCTAGGTTGGACCCATGGACGTCGTGGACGAACGCATCCTGCATCACCTGGTCCGCAACGCGCGCGCGACCTTCGCCGAGATCGGCGCCGAGGTGAACCTGTCGGCGCCGGCGGTGAAACGACGGGTCGACCGGATGATCGCCGACGAGACGATCGCCGGGTTCACCACGATCGTCGACCCGGAGTCGCTCGGCTGGGGCACCGAGGCGTACGTGCAGGTCTACTGCAAGGGCACCGTCTCGCCGCAGGCCCTGCTGAGCACCTGGGACTCCATCCCGGAGGTGGTGAGCGCGTCGACGGTGACCGGTCAGGCCGACGCCATCCTGCGGGTCCGGGCACGCAACGTCCGGGACCTGGAGCGGGCGTTGGAGCGGATCCGGGGCGACGACACCATCGACCACACCGAGTCCATCATCGTGCTCTCCCGGTTGATCGAACGCGGCTGACCGGCCTTGGGCGCCCGGACGCCCGCGGCGCTAACTTGTCTGCATGAGTGAGCAGCCGGATCTGGTGGTCCTCGGTGGCGGCAGCGGCGGGTACGCGGCGGCCCTGCGCGCCGCCCAGCTGGGACTGCAGGTGACCCTGGTGGAGAAGGGCAAGCTCGGCGGCACCTGCCTGCACCGCGGCTGCATCCCCACCAAGGCGATCCTGCACGCGGCGGAGGTGGCCGACGCCGCCCGGGACGGCGGCCGGTTCGGCATCCACGCCACCCTCGACCGGGTCGACGCGAAGGAGATCACCGCGTACGCGGACGGGGTGGTGAGCCGGCTGTTCAGGGGTCTGACCGGTCTGGTCGCCGCCCGCGGCATCACCGTCGTGCAGGGCGAGGGACGGTTGGAGGCGACCGACGGGACCGTCGGCGTCCGGGTCGGCGACGAGCTGATCACGGGGTCGGCGACCGTGCTGGCCAGCGGGTCCGCCTCCCGCTCCCTGCCCGGGGTCACCCCCGACGGCGTCCGCGTGCTGACCAGCGAGCACGCGCTCCGGCTGGAGAGCCTGCCGGGACGCGCGGTGGTCCTGGGGGGCGGGGTGATCGGAGCCGAGTTCGCGTCCGCCTGGACCTCACTCGGGGTCGAGGTGACGATCGTCGAGGCCCTCCCCCGGCTGCTCGCGGGTGAGGAGCCGGAGGTCTCCGCCGCGGTCGAGCGGGCCTTCCGCAAGCGCGGGATGACCCTGCGGACCGGTGTCGGGGTCACCGAGGTGGTGACTGCCGACGACGGCGTACGGCTGCGGCTGGCCGACGGCTCCGAGGTCGTCGGCGACCTGGTGCTGGTCGCCGTCGGACGCGGCCCGGTGAGCGACGGTCTCGGGTACGCCGAGACCGGGATCGCGCTGGACCGTGGCTTCGTCGTGGTCGACGAGCGACTGCAGACAGGCGTCGCCGGGGTGTATGCGGTCGGCGACCTGGTGGCCGGTCCGCAGCTCGCGCACCGGGGGTTCGCCCACGGCATCTTCGTGGCCGAGCAGATCGCCCACCACGCCGGTCGGCTGGAGCGGGCCCCCGTCGTGGTCCGGGACCAGGACCTGCCGCGGGTGACCTACAGCGACCCCGAGGTGGCCTCGGTGGGGCTGGGCGAGGCGGCCGCCCGGGAGGCGTACGGGGACGACGTGCAGACGCTGACCTACGACCTGGCCGGCAACGGCAAGTCGCAGATCCTCCGGACCCAGGGTTTCGTCAAGCTGATCCGACGGGCGGACGGCCCCGTGGTGGGCGTCCACCTCGTCGGGTCGCGGGTCAGCGAGCTGATCGGCGAGGCCCAGCTGATCACCGGCTGGGACGCCTTCCCCGCCGACGTGGCCGCGCTCTCCCACGCCCACCCGACCCAGGCCGAGGCGCTGGGCGAGGCGCACCTCGCCCTGGCCGGCAAGCCGCTGCACGTCCACGGCTGACGCCGACGGGTCCGGACCCCGGCCCCGCCGACGGGTGACCGGGCGTTCGGACGCCCCGGTGGACTCCCCGGCCCTGACCACTAGGCTGAGCGACACCGTTACGCTCAGGTCACACGCGACCAGCGTCTGACCCCCCGGTTCTGCGCCAGAAGGAGTCCCACCACCTCATGTCGACTTCCGTAACTCTCCCCGCCCTCGGCGAAAGCGTCACCGAAGGCACCGTCACCCGGTGGCTGAAGCAGGTCGGTGACGCGGTGGAGGCCGACGAGCCGTTGCTCGAGGTCTCGACCGACAAGGTCGACACCGAGATCCCCTCCCCCGTGTCCGGGGTGCTGCTGGAGATCAAGGCCGCCGAGGACGAGACCGTCGAGGTCGGTGGCGAGCTGGCCGTGATCGGCGACGCCGACGAGGCGCCGGCCGGGGGCTCCGGTGGCGGCGAGGCCCAGGCCGAGCCGGAGCCCGAGCCGGAGGCGGAGCCCGCCCCGAGCGCGGAGGCCGACGAGGACAAGGCGGCCGAGGCCAGCGCGAGCGGCCCGTCCGCGGGCACCGGCGGTGGTGGCGGTGCCGGCACCGAGGTGACCCTCCCGGCGCTGGGCGAGAGCGTGACCGAGGGCACGGTGAGCCGCTGGCTGAAGCAGGTGGGCGACACCGTCGAAGCCGACGAGGCGCTGCTGGAGATCTCGACCGACAAGGTCGACACCGAGATCCCCTCGCCGACGGCCGGGACCATCCTGGAGATCCGGGTGGCCGAGGACGAGACCGTCGAGGTCGGGGCCGTGCTGGCCGTGATCGGGGACGGCTCCCAGGCCGGGTCCGCCCCGGAGCCCGAGGCACCCGCCAACGAGACCGCGCAGGTGGACAGCGCCGACACCATCGAGGAGCAGACCGCCGCCGGCGACGAGGGCGGTCAGGCCCCGATCCCGGCCCAGCCGGAGGCCAAGGCGCCGGAGCCCGAAGCCGAGCCCGCCCAGCCGCAGGCCAAGCCCAGCCAGCCCGAGGCGAAGCCCGCCCAGGCGGCGCCGGCCCAGGCCGAGGGCGACCGCAGCTACGTCACCCCGCTGGTCCGCAAGCTGGCCGCCGAGCACTCCGTCGACCTGTCCTCGGTGACCGGCACCGGTGTCGGCGGTCGGATCCGCAAGCAGGACGTGCTGGCCGCCGCCGAGGAGGCCAAGAAGGCCGCCGAGACCCCGGCACCCGCCGCCGCGCCGGCTGCGGCCGCGTCGGCCCCGGCCCCCGCCGCGAAGAAGCCGGCCGCCGAGCCGAGCAACCTGCGCGGGACCACCGAGAAGCTGTCCCGGCTGCGCAAGACCATCGCCAAGCGGATGGTCGAGTCGCTGCAGGTGTCGGCCCAGCTGACCGCCACGGTCGAGGTCGACCTCACAGCCATCTCGCGCATCCGGGCCAAGGCCAAGGACGACTTCAAGGCCCGCGAGGGCGCCAGCCTGTCCTACCTGCCCTTCATCACCAAGGCGGCCATCGAGGCGCTGAAGGTGTACCCGAAGGTCAACGCCACCATCGACACCGAGGCCGGGGAGGTGACCTACCCCGACGCCGAGCACATCGGCATCGCGGTGGACACCGAACGCGGTCTGCTGGTGCCGGTGATCAAGGACGCCGGTGACCTCAACCTGGCCGGGATCGCCAAGAAGATCGGCGACCTGGCCGCCCGCACCCGGCAGAGCAAGGTCGGACCGGACGAGCTCAGCGGTGGCACGTTCACCATCACCAACTACGGCTCGGCCGGGACCCTGATGGACACCCCGATCATCAACCAGCCGCAGGTGGCCATCCTCGGCACCGGCGCGCTGGTGAAGCGGCCGGTGGTGATCAAGGACGCGAACCTCGGTGAGGTGATCGCGGTCCGCGACATGATGTACCTGTCGATGTCGTACGACCACCGCATCGTCGACGGCGCCGACGCCGCCCGC
>JBMDXL010000383.1:0-6884 GCA_048594465.1 Microlunatus sp.
CACCAGCAGGATCCGGAGCGCCACCACGGCCCGGGAGGTCATCGACATGCATCGACTATCGGTCGTCATCTATCGAAAGTCACTAGATACCTGGCTGCGCAGGCGACCTGGCGGCTAGCGGACCTCGGCGGCGGTCAGTCGCTCGGCCAGCTCCCGGTGCCCAGCGTGCGCTGCCCAGTCGGCCGGCGTGCCGCCGAAGTCGCGGTCCCGGGCCGACGGGTCGGCGCCGTGCTCAAGCAGCCACCCGCACAGGCTCGCGTCGCCCCGCAGAGCCGCCTCATGGAGCGCGGTGCGCCGGTTCGCTCCGGTCGTGTTGATCTCGTACCCCAGCTCCACCAGCCGCTGGACACTTGCGACGCCGTGCTGCTCACTGGCCAGCCGGAGGGCGTCAGGGCGGCGCGCGATCAGCTCAGCGGCGTGTTCGCGCCACCGCGCCAGCTCCGGCTCGTCGCCGGCGAGGGCGGCGGCCAGCAGCCGGTCGGAGCCGTCGATCCGCTCGCTGTGGCCACCGGCGGCGGCCAGCAGGTCGGCGGCCTCCCGGTGGCCGTTCCGCACCGCGATCTCGTACGCGGTCTGGTCCCCCAACCCCGGGTGGTAGCCGCGGGTGTTCGGGTCCACTCCGTGGGCGAGCAGCCGTCGGACCCGCCCGGTGAAGCCCTGCTGGGCGGCCGTCCTCAGGTGCTCCCCGACCATCTCCTCCGGCATCGGGTACGCCGAGCCAAGCCTTCGGCGCCACGGTGACGGGTGAGGATGGCCCGCGCCGTGGTCGAGCAGCGGCGGCAGGTGGCTGTCGTCGGGCCGGAACTGCCGGTTGTAGAAGGCCTGGTTGTCGTTGGGGTCGGCGCCGGCGTCCAGCAGCAGGGTCACCAGCTCGACCGCCTGGGGATGGGGCGGCTCCCCCCGCTCGCCACCCCCGAGCACCCCGGTGACGGCGGTGAACGGCGAGGCGAAGCGCTGCCAGAGGAAGCCCGCGTCCGGATCGGCCCCGGCGGCGAGCAGAACCCGCAGCGTCGCCACCGGGTCCCCGACCCCGAGCCGGGCGTAGCAGAGGTAGAGCAGGGGCGGCCAGTCGTGCGGACCCGAGGTCGTGCTGGTCAGCGCCGGGTCACTCGCCAGCAGCGCCTGCAGGGCCGGGGCCTCACCGCAGGCGGCCAGGGTGGCGGCGGAGGCGGTGGCCAGTGACGGGTCGGTGCGGAGCATGGCCAGCGCGTCCGCCGCCCGGGAGGGCTCGGTGTAGCTGAGGCAGGCCAGACGGAGGAAGGCGTCCACCGGTCCGTCGTCGGCACCGGTCGGCGCCATCTCGCGACCCCAGGTCTCCAGGACGGCGAGGTGGTCACGCAACCGGGACCAGCCGGCGAAGCCGTACGCCCGCGCCAGCACCCGCTGAGCCCGGGCCAGCGTCAGCGGCTCCGCGCCCGGGTCGTACGCCCCCACCAGTACGAGAGCCTCGGTGTCGCCGTCGACCGCTCGTCGTCGGAGCCGCTTGGCCTGCCGCCGCAGGTGCTCCAGGTCCGGACGGTCCGGTAGTCGCCACCGGGCCGCAGCCGTCGGACGGGACCCGGACGGAGAAGAGGTGGGCACAAGGCCTCCTTCGCTGAGGTCCCGATGTCCGCGCCGTCGGGGCGAAAGAGGATGAGGGCCACCAGCAGGAGTCCGACTCAGGTGGGCTGTGCCCTGTCCGCGGACCGGTGGCGCCCTGCGCGCCACCTTGACCGTAACCTCCGACGCCGGCGCGAGCAACAGTCGGTGGGCTCGTATCGGCCCCGGGGTGTGACGGAGGTTGCACCGCCGAGGTCCGGTCGCGCTGATCGGCGAGACGTAGGCTCGCCCCGTGAAGGGTGCCCTGCTCCGCTACCGCGTGATGGCGTACGTCGTCGGCTGCCTGCTCGTGGTGCTGGTCTGCGTCGGTGTCCCGTTGAAGTACCTGGGTGACAACGACACCGTGGTGACGTGGACGGGGATCCCGCACGGCTGGCTCTACATGATCCTGATCATCACCGCCTTCGATCTCGGCCGCCGCGCTCGCTGGGGCTGGGGTCGGCTGATCCTGATCGCACTGGCCGGGACCGTACCCTTCCTGTCCTTCGTGGCCGAGCACTACGCCACCCGGGACGTGCGAGCCAAGCTGGCCGCCTTCCCCGAGCACGCCGACCAGGGTTCGCTGCCGCCCGAGGCCGCCGGGGTGCACGCCACCAGGGCGCCGTCCGCTGACCCGACGCCGGCCCCGCCCACCTCGACGGACTAGGGCTGCCTCGGCGGTCACCCTGCCGGTCGACTGGTCGTCGCCACGTGTCGCTGAGCCTCGTCAGTGACCGCGGAACGCCTCCTGCAGCCACCAGGACCCGCCGTCGTCCGCGATCTTCGCGTCGACCACCAGCGGCCGGTCGCGGGGCCCGGCCAGCCACTGTGCCACCGGGGCGAGATCCGTCAGTGTGCGGACGGTGACGCCGTCGGCTCCGAAGCCGCGGGCCAGCGCAGCCAGATCGCTGTCGGGGAAGCGGACCGTACCGAGATCGGCCCCGCCCGGTCCGAAGTGGTGCACCTCGGCGCCGTAGCCGGCGTCGTCGTAGACCACCACCAGCAGCCCGAGACCGACCCGGACGGCCGTCTCCAGCTCGGCCACCGCCATCAGGAAGCCACCGTCCCCGGTGCCCAGCACGGGAACGCGATCGGGAGCCGCCAGGGCTGCGCCGATCGCCGTGGCGAGACCCAGACCGATGGACTGGAACGACTGGGTGAAGCAGAAGGCCCCGGGCGCCGGGACGGACAGGTACCCCGCCGGATAGCCCATGAAGTTGCCCGAGTCCACGGCCAGCTGGCGCTGGACCGGCACCAGCGCATCCAGCCGCGCGGTCAACGTCCGGGGATCGATGGCGTCAGCGGTCGAGAGGTCGGCGTACGGCACCTGGGACCAGCGCCCCTCGGTCTGCAGGCGCTCCGCGATATCGGGTCGCCGGTAGCCCGTCCGCACCGGCGCGTCGGTCAGCTGCTCGGTCACTGCGGCGACGGTCAGACCGACGTCACCCAGCACCGCCAGATCCACTGGGTGGCGGCTGCCCAGGGCCGACGGGTCGTCGTCGACCTGGATCAGTCGGGTCTGCGGTCCGACGAGGTGGCCGTGCCTCGTCGTCCACATGGTCAGGCTGCAGCCCCAGGCGACCAGGACATCGGCCCCGGCCACCAGCTCCACCGCCACGGGGGTGGCGAAGCCGCCGCAGATCCCCAACCCGAACGCCTCGTCCGTGAAGAGCCCGGCCGCCACGGCCGACGTGGTCAGCAGCGCACCCGTCCGGTCGGCCAGCGCGACCAGCTCCCGGCCGTACGGCAGGGCCCCGCGTCCGGCCAGGAACACCGGGCGCTCGGCTTCCCTCAGCACCTCGGCCAGCTCCTCGGCGTGCGCCGGCTCGGGCGCGGCCCGAGGTGCCGGGGTGATCCGGTGCCCGCGACCGGGATCGTCCAGCTCCGCGGCCTGGACGTCCAGCGGCAGGTTCAGCACCACCGTGCGTCGTTGGTGGACGGCCGTCCGGTAGGCGCGGGTCACGTCGGCCACGGCGGAGGCGGCCGAGTGGACGCGCTCGGGGACGGCGCCGACGCTGCGGACGAGGGTGTCCTGGTCGATGCGGAAGTTGGAGTCGACCGCGCTTCCGGCGACGTCGGCCGCCAGGACCAGCACCGGCGTACGGCTCTTGGCCGCCTCGGCGATACCGGTCAGGGCGTTGGTCAGCCCGCAGCCCTGGTGGACCGTCAGCACGGCGACGCGTCCGCTGGTCCGGGCGTACGCGTCGGCCATCGTGGCGGCGCCGCCTTCGTGCCGCGCGGCGACGAACGGGACACCGGCCGCCACGAGCGCGTTGGTGACCACGAAGTTGCCGCTCCCGACCACCCCGAACGCGTACGCGGCTCCGAGATCGGCCACCAGGCGCCCGACCAGGTCGGCCACCCCGATCCGGTCGGCCATGGCTGTCAGAACCGTTCGACCAGGGCGAGCACCCGGGCGGGGCTACCGGTCCCGCCTACCAGTCGGAGCGGTTGCACCAGCAGCAGAGCTCCCGTCGTCGGCAGCCGGTCGAGCTGCTGGAGCTGGGTCAGACCGAGCTTGCTGGCTCCGAGAAGGTAGTGGTGGGCCGGGAAGATCGGGTCCATTCCACCTGCGCTGCCGGCGTCGATCCCGACCGTCTCCACACCGAACCCGGTGATGGCCCGCTCCTCGGCTAGCCATCGCGCCGCCGCCACCGACGGCCCGGGCGTGTGTGGTCCCGACTCGTCGGCGTTCAGGAAGGAGGTCTGGGAGCTGCCGCGGCTCGACCAGCCTGACCGCAGCAGGACCCACGCGTTATCGGGAATCCGTCCGTGCTCAGCCTCCCAGGCTGTCAGGTGACGGGGCTCCAGGAGAAAGTCAGGGTCGTCGGCCGCCTCCGACGCGACGTCCACGACCACGGCAGGACCGATCAGTCGCTCCGGGGGGATCTGGTCCACCGTCCAGCCCTCGCGACCGCTGGCCCAGTGGGCGGGCGCATCCACGTGCGTCCCGGTGTGCTCCCCGGTGTGGATGTTGTGCCACTTCCACAGCGGTCCTGCGTCGTCGAAGGAGCTCACGGTCTCCAGACTGAGAGGGATCGTGTTGGCGAACGGCGGCGGGAGCTGGAGCACCGGGGTGGTGGGCGACAGCGGTGCGGTCAGGTCGATGATCTCCACCTGGCCGGTGGTCAGAGCGGACTGCACGGCATCCAGCACGCCGATCGGCTTCACGTGAAACTACCTCTTTCTCTAGAGAGCGCTTTATCGACAAATATATAGGTAACTAAGTCAACAGGACCCGAGCAATCCGGTCGAGGTCGTCCGTCGACGCGAACTCGATGGTCAGCCGACCCCGGGTCTTGCCGCTGTCGACCCTGACCCTGGTGTCCAGCCGATCCGCGAGCTGCGCGGCGATCTCACTGGCGCGCGGGTGGGGCTCCCGAGCCGATCGGGGCGACCGCTGGGTTCTCGATCCGTCCTCCGCCTCCCCCAGGGTCACGATCTCCTCGGTGGCCCGGACCGAGAGACCTTCCGCCACCACGCGCTGTGCCAGACGCTCCTGGCTGGCCGGCTCCGGCAGAGCGAGCAGGGCCCGGGCGTGGCCCGCCGAGAGGACACCCGCCGCCACCCTCCGCTGGACGGTGGGGGGCAGACGGAGCAGGCGGATGGTGTTGGAGATCTGCGGACGCGACCGTTTGATCCTCGACGCCAGCTCCTCCTGGGTGCAACCGAAGTCCTCCAGCATCTGCTGGTACGCCGCCGCCTCCTCCAGGGGGTTCAGCTGGGCCCGGTGCAGGTTCTCCAGGAGGGCGTCGCGCAGCAGGTCGTGGCTCTCGGTCTCGCGCACGATCGCTGGGATCACCGTCAGCCCGGCCTGTTGGGACGCTCGCCAACGACGTTCGCCCATGACCAGCTCGAACGCCCCCTCACCGAGGGGCCGCACCACGATGGGCTGGAGCAGACCGACCTCCCCGATCGACTCGACCAGCTCGCTCATGGCGTCCTCGTCGAAGACCGTCCTGGGCTGGCGGGAGTTGGGGGTGATCGCCTCGACCGGCAGCTCGGCGAAGTAGGAGCCGTCCGGGATCGGGGTCGGTCCGGGCTCACTCGCCGGCGCAGCAGGTGGAGTCACCGCCCCCGTCGCGGTGTCGGCAGTGGACGGTTCCGGCGAGGGGGGCCGCACGGCGTCGGTCGTGGCGGGCTCGGTGCGCTGAAACAGCTCGCCCAGGCCGCGGCCCAACCCGCGGCGCTCGCCCGGACGGTCGGTGGTGGTCATGCGTTCTCCTTCGCGCCGCGGCGGGCGATCTCGTGAGCGGCTTCCAGATAGGAGACCGCCCCAGCCGAATCGGGGTGGTAGGTGAGGACGGTCTGCCCGTAGCTCGGTGCCTCGGAGATGCGCACGGAACGGGGGATGACGGTCGGCAGGGTCTGCTCCGTGAAGTAGGACCGCACCTCGTCCGCGACTTGAGCCGCGAGCCGCGTGCGCGCGTCGTACATGGTCAGGAGCACCGTCGTGACCTGCAGGTCCTCGTTCAGCTCACCCTTGACCAGGTTGATGGTGCGCACGAGCTGGGACACCCCCTCCAGCGCGTAGTACTCGCACTGGATCGGGATGAGGATCTCGCCCGCCGCCACCAGGGCGTTGAGAGTGATGAGTCCCAGCGACGGGGGACAGTCGAGGAAGACGTAGTCGACGTCCTCGTCGGCCAGGAACGTCCGCAGCGCTCGTCGGAGCCGGTTCTCCCGGGCGACTTTCGAAACCAGCTGGATCTCGGCGCCGGCCAGATCGATCGTCGCCGGGAGTACCCGCAGGTTCGGTGCCTCGGGCGAGTCGATCAGGTGGTCGACGATGGGTGCGTCCTCGATCAGGACCTCGTACGTCCCTGGGGTCCCCGGTGCGTGCTCGATACCCAGTGCGGTGGAGGCGTTGCCCTGGGGGTCGAGGTCGATAACGACGACATTGAGTCCACCGAGAGCGAGACCAGCAGCCAGGTTCACCGAGGTGGTGGTCTTTCCCACCCCACCCTTCTGGTTGGCCACCACGAACACGCGGGTACGGGTCGGCCGGGGCAGCTTGTTGACCTCCGAAGTGGTCACGTGGGGAGTCGCGACCGGTTCTGACTGGTCGTCGTCACCGTGGTCGAACTCGTCACGGTCGAATCTCGCTCGGCGAGGACCCGGCGGGCGACCGGGGACGCCATCGGCGGCGCTGTCACCGGGCGCGGCCGATGTCGCTGTTTCACGTGGAACGTCGCGTTCGTCCGGAGCGTTGGGGTCCGGACTGTCACCGTCGACGGGCTGCTCGTTGCTGACCTGCCACGCGTCGAGCTGCGCGCCTGCATCGATCGCGGACGAATCAGCCAGCC
>JBMDXL010000384.1:0-2817 GCA_048594465.1 Microlunatus sp.
CCCCGGGTCCGGCGGGTGTTCGGTGTCTGACGTCGGCCGACACCGTCCCCGAGCTGCCGTCGCGGACGCCGCGGCCTGCGTACGGCGGGAGCTGCGGCTTGTTACTGAGTCGCTCCGCGTCCGTCCAGGCGTACGTCGGGAGCACCCAGCCGGGCGGCGTCGGCCGAGCGGTCGTCGGGCTGGTGCTGCGACTCCCGCTCGGCGTCCACCCGGGCGGTGTAGTGGGTGACCTCCCGCGCGATCTGGTCCTCGTCCCAGCCGAGGGTCGGAGCGACCAGGGCGGCCACCTCGGAGGCCGCGGCCACCCCGCGGTCCCAGGTCTCGATCGAGATCCGGGTCCGCCGGGCCAGGATGTCGTCCAGGTGCAGTGCCCCTTCGTGGCTGGCGGCGTAGAGCGCCTCGACGGCCAGGTAGCCGGGGGCCGACGCCAGGGGTCGGCCGAGCTCGGGCCGCTCGGCGACCAGGGCGAACAGCTCGGCGGTCAGCGACCCGTACCGGTTCAGCAGATGCTCGACCCAGTCCGTCGTCAGACCGGAGTCCGCCGCCAGCCGCGCCCGGGTGTTCCACAGCGCCCGGTAGCCGTCCGCGCCGAGCAGCGGGACCTCGGCCGTCACCGACGGCGTGGCCGAGGCGGCGGCGGTCGCACCACCGGGCACGGCGGCCAGCTCCCGGACGGCCACGTCGACGGCATCGGCGGCCATCACCCGGTACGTCGTGTACTTGCCGCCCGCCACCGTGACCAGACCCGGGACCGGGGTGGCGACGGCGTGCTCGCGGGACAGCTTGGAGGTGGAGTCGGACTCGCCGGCCAGCAGCGGGCGGAGTCCGGCGTACACCCCCATCACGTCGTCGCGGGAGAGCGGCTGAGCCAGCAGCCGGTTGACCTGGCCGAGCAGGTAGTCGATGTCGGCGCTGCTGGCAGCGGGGTGGGCCAGGTCGAGGTTCCAGTCGGTGTCGGTGGTCCCGATGATCCAGTGCTGGTGCCAGGGGATGACGAACAGCAGACTCGACTTCGTCCGGGTGATCAGCCCGCACCCGGCGTCGATCCGGTCCCGGGGGACCAGCAGGTGGACGCCCTTGGAGGCCCGGACCCGGAACGACTTGGCCGGCTGCAGACCGCTCGGGCCGAGCAGCTGGGCCAGCTGGTCGATCCAGACCCCGGCCGCGTTGATCACCGTCCGGGCCCTGATCTCGATCTCCCGACCCGACTCCAGGTCGCGCACCCGGACCCCGGCGATCCGAGCGCCCCGGCCCCGGGCCGGACCGTCCGGGTCGGCCAGGAACCCGACCACCCGGGTGCTGCTGGCCACCGCGGCACCGAAGTGGGCGGCGGTGCGGGACAGCATCATCGTGTGCCGGGCGTCGTCCACCTGACCCTCGTAGAAGGCGATCGAGCCGCGGATCACCGACGGGTCGCCGGAGCCGAACAGCTCGATCGTCTTGCGTCGACCCAGGTGCCGCAGGTGGCTCGGCACCCCGCGCCCGGCACCCATCACGTCGTAGACGCCGATCCCCAGACCTGCGTACGCCCGGTCGATGCCGGTCTTGAGCAGCGGGTAGATGAAGCGGACCGGCTTGGCCAGGTGCGGCGCCAGGGTCTCCAGAGCCAGCCTGCGCTCCTGCAGCGCCTCGAACACCAGCCGGAAGTCGAGCTGCTCCAGGTAGCGCAGCCCGCCGTGGAAGAGCTTGGTCGACCGGCTGGACGTGCCGGAGGCGAAGTCCCGGGCCTCGACCAGACCGACCTTCAGCCCACGGGTGGCGGCGTCCAGCGCCGCTCCCGCGCCCGTGACACCGGCGCCGATGACCAGGACGTCGAGGTCCTCGGACGCCAGCCGCTCCAGGGCCTGGGTCCGCGACGACGGGGACAGGGGCGTGGTGGCACTGAGCACGCCACCCACCGTACGACTGCTCCGGAGCGTCCCGGGATCGGCATCTGTCGTCCCCCACGGCCGGGTCGGGACCCGTAGTGTGGCCCTCGTGCCCGAGAGCCTGAACCCTCCCGGCTACCCGACGGAGTGGGAGGCCGACGTCCTGCTCGCCGACGGTGGCGTCGCGCGACTCCGCCCCATCCGGCCGGCCGACGCCGACCTGCTGGTGCAGTTCTACGACCGGGTTTCGCCGGAGTCGAAGTACCTGCGGTTCTTCGCGCCCTACCCGCGCCTCAGCGCCCGGGACGTGGCCCGCTTCACCCAGGTGGACTACGTCGACCGGGTCGCCCTGATCATCACCCTGGGCGAGCACATGATCGGCGTCGGGCGCTATGACCGGTTGGAGGACGACCAGGCCGAGGTGGCCTTCCTGGTCGAGGACGCCCACCAGGGCCGGGGCATCGCTCAGCTGCTGCTCGAGCACCTGGCCGAGGCCGCCCGGGAACGGGGGATCACCAAGTTCGTGGCCGAGGTGCTGCCCGAGAACCGGCGGATGGCCCAGGTCTTCGCCGACGCCGGCTACCGGGTGCAGAAGGGCTACGACGACGGGGTGCTGATGGTGGAGTTCGCCATCCTGCCCACCGACACCTCGGTCGGGGTGATGGAGCGTCGGGAGCACCGGGCCGAGAGCCGCTCGATCCGCCGGCTGCTGACCCCGGGCCGGGTGGTGCTGCTGGGGCCGGGCAGCCGGGTCCAGGAGCTGGTGGTGTCCACGGTCAGCGGAGGCTTCCGCGGCGAGGTGATCGCGGTCAGCACCGACGACTGCCCGGTGGCGGGTGTGCCGCGGGCCAGCTCGATCGCCACCGTCGAGGGGCCCATCGACCTGGCCGTGGTGTCGGTCACCACCGACCAGCTCGGCGGGGTGGTGATCGACGCCGCGCCCACGGGC
>JBMDXL010000385.1:0-11838 GCA_048594465.1 Microlunatus sp.
CGGCCTCGGCCGTGGCCCGGTTGTAGTCCGCCACCACGGTGACCTCCGCGCCGGCCACGAAACGCTGCAGGTTGCGGATGTGGTCCGCTCCCATGTTTCCGGTGCCGATGACGCCGATGCGTACCGCAGAGCGCGGCGCGCAATCTTCGAGAACGGTCATGGAGACAGCCTTCCGGGGAGAGGTCGGGCGCTGGAGGAGGTCGGGCAGGCACCCGACCGCCCACGCTAGCGCTTGTCAGTTTGTCCTGACAACCTCTGGGCGACCGTCAGCGTCTCGACCGCGGTACGCGCTGCGGCTCCGACAGCGGCATCGGCTTCCGGCTGCTCGGCCAGACGGAGGACGGTCCTGGCTTCAGCCCAGGACCAGCGCCAGTCCGGGATCGGCCAGGATCTGGGCGACGTCGGCGAGGAAGGTGGAGCCCTGCTGGCCGTCGGCGAGGCGGTGGTCGAAGGAGACGGCGATGGTGGTCACCCAGCGCGGCTCGATCCGCTCGTCGTCACCGGAGCCGACGACCCACGGCCTGCGGGCGATCTGGCCGATGGCCAGGATGCCGGCCTCTCCCGGGTTGAGGATGGGCAGACCACCGTCGACCCCGAAGACGCCGATGTTGGTGATGGTGAAGCTGCCGCGGGCCAGATCGGCCGGCGGGGTCCTGCCCGACCGGGCCAGGGTGACCAGGCTGCCGAAGGCCTGGGCCAACTCCAGCAGCGACAGGCGGTCGGCGTTCTTGATGTTGGGCACGATGAGCCCGCGCGGGGTGGCCGCCGCGATGCCCAGGTTGACGCCGCCCTTGAGCACGATCTCCTGCGTGGCCTCGTCCCAGGACGAGTTCAGCTCGGGGTTGCGCCTGAGCGCGATCAGCACGGCCTTGGCCACGATCAGCAGCGGCGAGACCTTCACGTCGGCGAAGTCCCGGCGGGCCCTGATGGTGCGGACCAGGTCCATCGTGGCGGTCACGTCGGCCTCCACCCACACGGTCACGTGCGGGGCGGTGAACGCCGACTGCACCATGGCCGCCGCCGTCGCCTTGCGGACACCCTTGATCGGGATCCGGCGGTCCTCCGCCGACGCGGCCGGTGCGGGGACCGTCTCCGGATCGGTGGTCCCGGCGGCCGCCGCCGCCTCGACGTCGTCGCGGGTGATGACGCCGCCCGTGCCGCTGCCGGTGATCGCGCCGAGGTCGACCCCCAGGTCCCTGGCCAGCTTGCGAACGGGAGGTTTGGCCAGCACCGCGCCGGTCGACGGGGGGACCGTCTCGGGGGCGGCCGGTCCGGGGGCGGGCAGCGGGGCGCCCTGGGACAGTGCGGGGGCGGGCTGCAGGGGCTCGCGGTGGTCGGCCCGGCGGGACACCGGAGTATCGACGGCGAAGGTGCTGTTGACCTGCTCGTGGGTCTCGGCCGGGCCGGGGTCGGTGGCCGTGGGTTTGCGGGGACGCCGACGGGTGTCGGCCGCCTTGGCGCCGTAGCCCACCAGGTTGGCCACCCGCTCACCGCCCTCGTCGGCGCCGGCGGTCGGGTCCGCCGGGGTCGCGGTGGGCGGGGCCTGGGTGCCGTCCTCGATGGCGATGATCGGTCGCCCGACGTCGACGGTGTCCCCCTCGGCGACCAGCAGCTGGGTGACCGTGCCGGCGTACGGGCTCGGCAGCTCGACCAGCGACTTGCTGGTCTCGATCTCCAGCAGGATGTCGTTGACCTTGATCTGGTCGCCGACCGCCACCCGCCAGGTGACGATGTCGGCCTCGACCAGACCCTCGCCCGGATCGGGCAGCCGGAACTCCTTGATCGCCACGCGGTGCTCTCCTCTTCGAGACTGTCGGTCGTGTCCGCCGACGGGGTGTCAGTAGGCCAGCGACCGGTCGACGGCGTCGAGCACCCGGTCCAGGTCCGGAAGGTACTCGTCCTCCACCCGGCTGGGCGGGTAGGGGATGTCGAAGCCGCCGACGCGCAGCACCGGCGCCTCCAGGGAGTAGAAGCACTGCTCGGTGATCCGGGCGGACAGCTCGGCTCCCAGACCCAGGTTGATCACCGCCTCGTGGACGACGATCGCGTGCCCGGTCTTGCGGACCGAGGTGACGACGGTGGCCATGTCGATCGGCGACAGGGTGCGCAGGTCGATCACCTCCAGCGACCGACTCTCCTCCGCCGCCGCTCCGGCCGCATCGAGGCAGGTCTTCACCATCGGCCCGTAGCAGAGCACCGTCGCGTCGGTGCCCTCGCGGACGACTCTCGCGCTGTGCAAGGGAATCGGGGCGATCGAGGTGTCGAGCTCGGCCTTCTCGTGGTAGCGCCGCTTCGGCTCGAAGAAGATCACCGGGTCGTCGGAGGCGACGGCCTGCTGGATCATCCAGTAGGCGTCGACCGGGTTGGAGCAGGTGACCACCTTCAGCCCGGGGGTGTGGGCGAAGTAGGTCTCGGGCGACTCGCTGTGGTGCTCGACCGCGCCGATGCCGCCCCCGGACGGGATCCTGATCACGATCGGCATCTTCTGGCGACCGGCGGACCGGTTGTGGAACTTGGCCACCTGGCTGACGATCTGGTCGAAGGCCGGGTAGACGAAGCCGTCGAACTGGATCTCGCAGACCGGGCGGTAGCCGCGCAGCGCGAGCCCGACCGCGGTGCCGACGATGCCGGACTCGGCCAGCGGGGAGTCGATCACCCGGTGCTCGCCGAAGTCCTTCTGCAGGCCCTCGGTGACCCGGAAGACACCGCCCAGCTTGCCGATGTCCTCCCCCGCCAGCAGGACCTTGGGGTCGGCCTCGAGGGCCCGCCGCAGTCCCGCGTTCAGACCCTTGGCCAGGGTGATCTTGCTGGTCCGGCCGGGTTCGCCGGCCTTGGTGGTGTCGGTCATCACTGCCTTCCCGTCCCGGCCTCGTCGCCGGACCCGCCGTCCGCGTGGAAGCTCGCCGCGTAGTCGGCGTACCAGCGCTGCTGGTCGACGAGGTGCGGCGTCTGCTCGGCGTACACGTTGTCGAACAGGCTGTGGAAGTCGGGGTCGGGCAGCGACAGCAGACCCGAGCGGATCCGCTCCGCCAGCGCGTCGGCCTCCGCCTCGACCTCGGCGAAGAACGTGTCGTCGACCGCGCCGCTGCGGGTCAGGTAGGCCCGGACCCGCTCGATCGGGTCCTTCAGGCGCCAGTGCTCGAGCTCGTCGGCCAACCGGTACTTGGTGGGGTCGTCCGACGTCGTGTGCGCCCCCATCCGGTACGTGTACGCCTCGATGAAGGTCGGGCCGTTGCCCGACCGGGCCCGCTCCAGGGCCTGCGCGGTGACGGCGTGCACGGCCAGCACGTCGTTGCCGTCGACCCGGACGCCCGGGAAGCCGAACCCCGAGGCCCGCCGGTAGAGCGGGATCCGCGACTGGCGCTCGATCGGCTCCGAGATGGCCCACTGGTTGTTCTGGCAGAAGAACACGATCGGGGCGTTGTAGGAGCTGGCGAAGATGAAGGCCTCGTTGACATCACCCTGGCTGGTGGCGCCGTCCCCGAAGTAGCCGATCACCGCCGCGTCCCGGGTCGGGTCCCCGGTGCCGACCAGTCCGTCGCGCTCGATGCCCATCGCGTAGCCGGTCGCGTGCAGGGCCTGCGCCCCGATCACGATCGTGTAGAGGTGGAAGCGGGTCTTCTCCGCGTCCCACCCGCCCAGGTCGACGCCGCGGAAGAGGCCGAGCAGCTGCAGCGGGTCGACCCCCAGGGTCCAGGCCACGCCGTGCTCGCGGTAGGTCGGGAAGACCACGTCCTGGTCGGTCATCGCGCGACCGGAGCCGATCTGCGCCCCCTCCTGGCCGAGGCACGAGGCCCAGAGCCCGAGCTCACCCTGTCGCTGCAGGGCCGTCGCCTCGGCGTCCAGGCGGCGGGTCATCACCATGTCGCGGTAGAAGCCCTTGACCTGCTCGTCGTCGCCGGTGAAGGCGTACTCCGGATGGTCGATCCGCAGGCCCTCGGGAGTCAGCAGCTGAACGAGTTCGGGGTCACCGTTGCCCACGCAAGCGTCCTCTCGTCATGGGACGCAAGGGTTGCGTCACCTGGTCCCCGACGGGTTCGCCGCCGGGCCCCGAGTGCGGGATCGCCGTGGCTCGGGTCGTGCTGGAACGAAGGTGAACTCAACGTACCGCTCCCGTTCACCTCTATGGAAAACAAGTTGCATGTCCTACTTGTGTCCTTCACTGTGGGCCCGTCCTGTTGGCGACTGATCAGGCGGTCAGGACCGATCGGGCCGGGTGAGCCGGCCCGACGAAGAGCAGAGGAGGCGTCGAGATGTCCATCGAGGTCCGGGCGTTCAACGCGCCCTCATCCGTTCTCTCTTCGGGAGTCACCACTCATCATGTCCGTCTCATCACCCGCGGCCTCGCCCGACGGCGAGCCCGCCCGCGCCACTGATCTCGACCCCTTCTCGGACGTCGACTACGTCCCCCTGCCCGACGAGCTGCCCGCCGGGCAGCGGTGGTCGACCTGGGACGACATCGGGATCGTCGCCGGTCCCGACCCCTGGCCGGACTGGCTGATCACCGCCGACGCGGCGATCGACACCGACCTCGGCATCCTCAAGACCGGCAAGGAAGCCGACGTGATCCTGCTGGAGCGCGCCACCGACGAGCAGTCGGTGATCATGGCCGCCAAGCGCTACCGGACCCACGACCACCGGATGTTCCACCGGGACAGCGGCTACACCGAGGGCCGTCGGATCCGCCGGAGCCGCGACCGACGGGCGGTGGCCAAGGGCAGCCGCTGGGGTCGCCAGATCGAGGCCGGCGAGTGGGCGCTGGCCGAGTTCGGCTACCTGTCCACGCTGTGGAGCGCCGGGCTGCCAGTCCCCTACCCCGTGCAGCTGGACGGCACCGAGCTGCTGATGGAGTTCATCACGCTGGCCGACGGCTCGGGGGCTCCACGGCTGGCCCAGACCCGACCACCGGCGGAGCTCCTGGCGGTCTACCTCGACCAGCTCCGGACGGCCATGTGCACGATGGCCTCGATGGGTCTCACCCACGGCGACCTGTCGGCGTTCAACATCCTGGCCACCGAGGAGCGGGTGGTGATCATCGACGTGCCGCAGGCGGTGAACATCATCGGCAACCCGCAGGGCCCGGACTTCCTGGCCCGGGACTGCCGCAACGTGGCCACCTGGTTCACCGCCCGAGGCCTGCCGGTGGACGCCGACACGCTCCTGGGGGAGGTGATCGCGTACGCCTGGTAGGAAGTCGTCGTGCACCTGGAGCTGCCCTTCGTCGGCGCGTACGACTGGCCGCTGGCCCTGCGGATGATCGGCGCGCACGCGGTGCCCGGTGGCGAGACGACCGATCTCGCCACCGGCACCCACCGGCGGCTGCTGCCGGGGTCGACGCGTCCCCTGGCCGTCACCGTCTCACCCGGCCCGGACGCGATCGCCGTGGAGGTCGAGGCCGACGGAGCGGCCGTGAGCGAGGACGACCTGGCCGACGTGGTCCGCCGGGTCCGGCACTGGTTGGACCTCGATCTCGACCCGGCCGTGCCGACCGCGCACCTCGTCGACGACCCGGTGCTGGGACCGCTGGTGCGCGAGCGGCCGGGGCTGCGCCGGATCCGCTATCCCGACTCGTTCGAGGCGGCCATCTCGACGGTGCTCGGGCAGCAGGTGTCCCTGGCCGCGGCCCGCACGTTCGCCGGCCGGCTGGTGGCGGCGCACGGGACGCCCGGACCGAACGGCCTGACCGCCTTCCCGGCTGCCGACCGGCTGGCCGGGCTCGCGCTGGAGGACCTCCGGTCGACCGTCGGCATCACCGGCTCACGGGCCCGGACCCTGCTGGCCGTGGCCGAGCTCTTCGCCGGTGGCGAGCCGTGGCCCGTGCCACTGCCGCCGCAGGAGTGGGACGCCCGGTCCGCGACGCTGCTGGCCCTGCCGGGCATCGGCCCGTGGACCGGCAACTACCTGCGGATGCGGTTGTTCGGCGATCCCGACGCGGTGCCGGTCGGCGACCTGGTGCTGCGCCGGGCGATCGGGGTGGCCAAGGACCGGGAGGTCCCTGCGGCGATGGAGCACTGGCGCCCGCAGCGCGCCTACGCCGTCTTCCACCTCTGGGCGTCGACGGCTTGGTGACCGACAGTGACGGAGACGCGCCACTCGTCGGCGACACACCGCACGACACGCCGGCGCGGACGGCACGAGAGGCCGATTTCCGTCACCGGGCGCGGTCGAGGATCTCCGCGACCTCGTCGTCGGTCAGCTCGATCGGGTTGCCGCGCATGCTGCTGGCCCGCTGGGCGGCGGCCACCACCTCGGCCGTGCCGGTGCCGGCGAGACCGTAGGTCGCCAGTCCTGGGATCTGGAGGGCGCGGGTCAGGTCAGCCAGCCACTCCGCGACGTCCTCGGGCTCGGCGTCGACGGCACCGGTGAGCAGCACGGCCAGCTCGGTCAGGCGCAGCAGCGTGTCGTGAGCGCCGCGCTCCCGCACCGCGCGCAGGTTGACCGCCATGGCCGGGGCCAGCACCGCCGCACACACGGCCCCGTGCGCTGCGCCCAGCCGCGCGCCCAGCGCAGCGGCGAAGGCGTGGACGGCGCCGAGTCCGGCGTTGGCCAGGCAGAGACCACCGAACAGGCTGGTGACGGCGAGGTCGGACCGCACGCCCGCGTCGACCATCCCGTCGGTGAACGCCCGGCGGAGCGAGCGCGCTGACCGCACGATGCCGTCCCGGGCCAGCGCATCGGTGAACGGGTTGGCGCGTCGCGACAGGAACGGCTCGATCACCTGCGCCAGCGCGTCCATCCCGCTGGCGGCGACGGTTGCCGCGGGGAGCCCGACCAGCAGATCGGGATCGACGATGGCCACCCGGGGCAGCATCCACGGACTGCGCAGACTGGCCTTGACCCCGTCCCCGGACAGCACCGCGTTGCGGGTCACCTCCGAACCGGTGCCGGCGGTGGTCGGAACCGCGAGACAGGGCAGTCCCGGGCCGGCGAGCGGACGGCCCTCCCCGATCACCTCGAGGTGGATCAGGGGGTCGGCGCCGCTGACGGCGAGCACGGCGACGGCCTTGGCCACGTCCAGCGCGCTGCCACCGCCGAAGCCGACCACCGCATCGTGGCCGCCGGCGGCCGTCACCCCCTCGCGGACGACAGTCAGCGTCGGCTCACCGGGGACGGCGTACGTCGTCACGTCGATCCCCTGCTCGCCCAGGGCGGCCATCAGCGACGCGGCCCGCCCGGTGGAGCGGCCGGTGACCAGCAGCACCCGCCGGGCCTGCCACCTGACCAGGACCTCCGGGGCCTCACCGACTCGACCCGGTCCGACCCGGATGTCGGAGGGCACCGTGAGATCGAACGTCTCGCTGCTCACCAGCCGTCGTCCCCCGGCGAGACGTTGACGTAGCGGACGCCGACGCGGGGCCGGGCCATCATCGACGCCACCGTGTCCCGCCAGGTGGCGTAGTGGGCCGTCTCCTTGTGGGCCGCGGCCGCCGCCTCGTCGGCGTAGACCTCGACCAGCACGAGGTGGGACGGGTCGGTCCGGTCGGCCAGCACGTCGAAGCGGTGGATGCCCGGCTCCTGCCGGCTGGCGGTGGCGTGGACCTCGGTCGCGGCCAGGAAGGCGTCCACGTGCTCGGGCAGCACGGCGATGTCGACGTGGACGACGAGCAGCGAGTGCGTCACCTCGTCGACGATAGCGACGGCGCGCCGCGGCCGTCGACGGGCATGATGGGCGGGTGCAGATCACACCGGCCGCGGGCGAGCCGCGGGTCGATACCTGGACCGTGCGACCGCTCGCCGACGTGGCCGCCGAGCTGGTCGCCGGGCTCACCGGGGGGCGGCGGGTGCTCGCGGTCGACGGTCGCGGCGGGGCCGGCAAGTCGACGCTGGCCGGTCGGCTGGCGGCCTGCCTGCCTGACGCGGCGGTGGTGAGCACCGACGACATCGCCTGGAACCACTCGATGTTCGACTGGTCGGACGCGCTGGTCGACGGGGTGCTGCGGCCTTACCGCGACGGGGCGGCCGTGGCCTACCGCCCGCCCGGCTGGGAGCGGTCCGGGCGCGAGGGTGCCGTCCGGATCGCCGACACCGTACGGTTCCTGATCATCGAGGGCGTGGGCGCCTCGCGGACCGAGGTCACCGACTGGCTGGATGCCGCCTGCTGGGTGCAGTCCGACTTCGCCGAGGCGGAACGGGTCGGCATCGCCCGGGACATCGCGTCCGGTGTGAACGGCGACGCCGAGCAGACAGTCGCCTTCTGGCACACCTGGATGGCCGAGGAGCTGCCGTTCTTCGCCCATGACCGACCGTGGGAGCGAGCCGACCTGCTCCTGGCCGGCACATCCGCCCAGCGGCCGCCCGACGGCACCGTCGCGGTCGGCCACGTGCCCACCGACCTGGAGGAGACCGTTCGATGACCATCCACCTGTGTGCGACCTGCGCGGTCGAGACCGACGGCCCGCGCTCCCCCGATCAGCTGTGCCCGATCTGCGCCGACGAGCGGCAGTACCTGCCGAAGGGCGGGCAGCGCTGGACCACCGTCGAGGCGCTCGTCGCCGCCGGCCACGTGCTGGAGTGGTTCTCCGTCGAGCCCGACCTCATCGGTCTCACCACCACGCCCGGGGTCGGGATCGGCCAGCAGACCCTGCTGGTGCGTACCGACGAGGGGAACCTGCTCTGGGACCCGCCGGGCCTGATCACCGACGAGGCGGTCGACCACGTCCGCCGGCAGGGACCGGTGGTGGCGATCGCGGCCAGCCACCCGCACATGTTCGGGGTCCAGCTGGCCTGGGCCGAGGCCCTGAACGCCCCGGTGCTGGTCAACGAGGCGGATGCCGAGTGGGTCCAGCGGCAGGGGGCGGCGATCGAGCTCTGGTCGGGCGAGCGGCGGCTGACCTCCACCCTCACGCTGCACACCCTGGGCGGCCACTTCCCCGGCAGCGGCGTGGCGGCGTGGAGTGCTGGGGCCGACGGGCGTGGGGTGCTGCTGACCGGCGACACGATCTTCGCCAACCCCGACGGCACGGCGTCCTTCATGCGGAGCTACCCCAACCGGATCCCGCTGTCGGGCGCCGTGGTGCAGCGACTGGCCGACGCCACCGACCGCCTCTCCTTCGACCGCCTCTACAACAACTTCGGCGGGGTCATCGCCACCGACGCCCGGGCCGCGGTCCGGTTCTCCGCCGACCGGCACGCCGCCTGGGTCCGCGGCGACTTCGACCACCTCACCTGACACTGGAGTCCGACCATGTCCGAGACCGTGATCATCGGGGCCGGCGCGGCCGGCTTGGCGGTGGCGGCCCGGCTGCGCCGGCGCGGCCTGCCCTTCCGGTTGATCGACGCCGGTGACGCCGTCGGCGCCTCGTGGCGGGACCGCTACGACAGCCTGCAGCTGCACACCGCGCGCTGGCTGTCCGGGCTGCCCGGCACGCCGATCCCCAAGGCGTACGGGCCGTGGGTCCGCCGGGACGACCTGGTGCGCTATCTGCAGGGCTACGCCACCGACCAGGATCTGCGCCCCGAGCTCGGGGTCACCGCCACCCGGGTGGAGGCGGACGGTCCGGGCTGGCGGGTGGACACGTCGTCCGGCCCGCTGACCGCCGACGCGGTGGTGGTGGCCAGCGGCTACAGCCACACCCCGTACGTGCCCGACTGGCCCGGGCGGGACGGGTTCGCCGGTCCGGTGGTGCACTCCTCGGCCTACCGGGAGCCGTCGGCGTACGCGGGCCGGCGGGTGCTGGTGGTGGGTTCGGGCAACTCCGCCGGCGATCTGGTCACCGATCTGGTCGGCGTGGCCGGCGAGGTGATCATGGCCGTGCGGACCCCGCCCAACATCGTGCGCCGCGACACCGCCGGGGTGCCCAGCCAGCTGCTGGGCATCGCCGCCGACCCGTTGCCGCCGGTGATCAAGAACCCGGTCACCGCGCTGCTGCGGCGGCTGACCGTGCCCGACCTGACCGCGTACGGGTTGCCGGCTCCCACCAAGGACGCCTACAGCCAGTTCGCGCGGTCCCGGACGGTACCGATCCTGGACTGCGGCTTCGTCGACGCGGTCACCTCGGGCCGGGTCCGGGTGGTGCCGGCGGTCACCGGTTTCGGCCACGGGACCGTCCGACTGTCCGACGACAGCGAGATCGAGGTCGACGCCGTGCTGGCGGCCACCGGCTACCGCACCGGGCTGCCGCCCCTGGTCGGTCACCTCGGGGTCCTGGACGACCGGGACATGCCCCTGGTCTCGGGCGGCCGGACCCTGCCCCAGGCACCGCGGCTGCATTTCCTGGGCATCAAGGTCGAGCTGACCGGGTTGCTGCGGGAGATCAGGCTCGAGTCGGCCCAGATCGCGCGAGCCCTTGCTGGAAGCGCCTGATCCGGCCCAGAGCGGTCCCGATCGCCTCGGGACCGGCCGCCAACGACAACCGGATCGCGGTCCGCCCGTCCACGGTGTCGAAGTCCGGCCCCGGGGTCACCGCCACGTCCTCGGCCTCCAGCAGCGCCGCGCACCACGCCACCGAGTCCGGGTGCGGCCCCAGCTGGTCGGCGATGTCGGCCCACACGTAGAAGGCCCCGTCGGCGGGCGCCACCTTGGTCCAGCCGAGGTCGTCGACCGCGTCCAGCACCAGCGTGCGCGCGGCGGCGAACTCACGGACCGCCGCCTCCGCCTCCGCGTAGGAGCGCTCGGTGAAGGCCTGGATCGCCGCGTGCTGGGCGGGCACCGGGGCGCACAGGGCGTAGTTGCCGGCCAGGGCGTCGACGGCGGCGACGAGGTCGTCGGGCACCAGCGCCCAGCCCAACCGCCAGCCGGTCATCCCGGCGTACTTGGAGAACGAGGAGATGATCACCGCCGAGCGGTCGTGCTGCCAGGCGCAGCCGCCCACGCCGACCCGCTCGGCCACGGAGGTGTCGACGATGCCGTGGTAGATCTCGTCGCTGACCAACCGGACCCCGTGCTCGCGGCACCACGCCGTGAGGTCGGCCAGCTGATCATGGTCGACCATCGTGCCGGTCGGGTTGGCCGGAGAGGCCAGCACCAGGCCGGCCACCGGGCCGTCACGCAGGGCCGCGTCCAGCAGCGCCCGGGTCGGCTGGAACCGCTCCGCCGGACCGCAGGCCAGCTCCACCACCTCGCAGCCGAGACTGGTCAAGATGTTGCGGTACGCCGGATAGCCGGGGCGGGCCAGGAGCACCCGGTCGCCGGGGTCGAAGGCGGCCAGAAAGCTGATCACGAAGGCGCCCGAGGATCCTGTGGTGACAGCGATCTGGGCGACCGGGACGTCGAGGTCGTACCAGCGACGGTAGTGCGCGGCGATGGCCTCCCGCAGGCTGGTCAGCCCGAACGTCTCGCTGTAGCCGAGCGGCGTGCGGTCCACCATCAGCTCGGCCAGCCGGCGGCGGACGTCGGACGGGGCGCCCTGGGACGGCTCGCCGGCGCACAGGGAGATGACCTCGCGTCCGGCGGCGCGGTCCTCGGCCACCCGCTGCAGCACCGTCATGACCGCGAACGGCGGCACCGCCGACCGCTGCGACGCGCCGATCGGTCCGCTCACCGGGCTCGCTTCCGCGCCCGGTAGGCCGCCACCGCGGCCCGGTTGCCGCAGTTGCCGTCGTCGCAGAACCGCTTGGACCGGTTCTTGGACAGATCCACCAGCACGTCGTGGCAGTCCTCGGCGGCACAGGTCTTCAGCCGGGCCCAGTCGTCGGCCCGGATCAGCTCCAGGAACGCCATCGCCGCCTCGGCCGCCATCCGCTGGGCCAGCGGCGCTTCCGGCGGTGTGACGTGCAGGTGCCAGTCCCACGCGTCGTGCCGGACCAGGAAGGGGCGGGCCTCGCAGTCGGCCAGGATCTCGTTGATGATCGGCACCGCCGCGTCGCGATCCGGCACGGCCCAGAGCCGACCCAGCTGGC
>JBMDXL010000386.1:0-3867 GCA_048594465.1 Microlunatus sp.
CCCGAGTTCCACCCCCAGTCCCTCGGCTCCTACCGGGCCGAGGACTTCCCCGCACCGGCGGGTGTGCCGCCGCTCGGGTCCACGTCCGGCTACACCCCGGCACCGGGCTACGGCGACCAGGCGTACGGCGGCGCGGGTCACCCCGGCTCCCCGGACCCGGCGGGCACCACGGCGGTCCTCACCCGACCCGTCCCGACCCGGGCTCCCCGGCGTACGGGGATGGTCGTGGCCGCTGTGGCCCTGTCCGCGGTCATCGGCGCGGGCGCCGGCATCGGCTCCTACGCCTACCTGGGTGGCGGCACCACGGGCCGCGCCGGCGCCCCGATCAGCGTGACCACCCGGCCGGCGGCGAACACCCCGGTGCTGGACGGCACCATCTCGGCCGCGGCCAAGGCGATCGAGCCGTCGGTCGTCACCATCACCGTGACCTCGGGACAGGGCGAGTCCCTGGGCACCGGTGAGGTGCTGGACAAGCAGGGTCACATCCTGACGAACGACCACGTCGTCTCCGAGGCGGCGAGCAGCCAGCAGGGGCAGGGCTCGGGCAACGGCCAGGACCAGTCGCAGGGCGGCACCTCGCGCATCCAGGTCACGTTCGACGACGGCACCACCGAGCCGGCCACCGTGGTGGGCACCTCGGCGACCAACGACCTGGCCGTGATCAAGGTGGCGGCCAGCGACACGCTGGTCCCGGCCACCTTCGCCGAGTCGCAGTCCCTGCAGGTCGGGCAGGCCGTGGTCGCGGTCGGCGCCCCGCTCGGGCTGTCCGACACGGTGACCAGCGGGATCGTGTCCAACACCGCCCGCCCGGTCCGGTCCGGGACCACCAACGACGCGGTCTACCTGGCCGTGCAGACCGACGCGGCCATCAACCCGGGCAACTCCGGGGGGCCGCTGGTGAACCTCAACGGCGACGTGGTCGGCATCAACTCCTCGATCGCCGGCACGGGGTCGGACAGCTCCGGCGGTCAGTCGGGCAACATCGGGATCGGCTTCGCGATCCCCTCCGACGTGGCCGTCCGGGTGGCCGGACAGCTGATCGAGAAGGGCAGCTACGCCAACGCCGCCCTCGGGGTCACCGTCGGCGGGCAGGACTCGCAGTCGGTGTCCACCGACGGGGTGACGCTGCAGAGCGTGACGTCGGACGGGGCCGCCGCCAAGGCCGGACTCGAGGCCGGCGACCAGGTGACCAGGATCAACGACTTCGCCACCACCACCGCCGACGGTCTGATCGCCGCCACCCGCTTCTCCGCCCCGGGCACCAGCGTCCAGGTCACCTACACGCGGGACGGCCGGACGGCGACCCAGCAGGTCACGCTGGGCACCAGCTGAGGATCTGCGGCCGGTCGGAGCATCCGGATCGCCGCAGCGTCCGAAGACACCTGTGAGTCCGCAGTCACCTGACGACCGAGCAGGTGGCTGCGGGCTCCGCCACGTCCGGGGCCTCGCGCTGAGCGCTCAGGGCGGTGGAGGCCTCGGAGGGAGTGAGAGCGTCAGCGCGCCCGGCGCTCCACCCGCTCGGTGTCCAGGATGGTGACCGAACGCGGCTCCAGCCGGATCCAGCCGCGGGCGGCGAAGTCGGCCAGCGCCTTGTTCACCGTCTCCCGCGAGGCGCCGACCAGCTGGGCCAGCTCCTCCTGGGTGAGGTCGTGGTGCACGTGGATGCCGTCCTCGCGCCGGTCCCCGAACCGGCGGGCCAGCTCCAGCAGCTGCTTGGCCACCCGGCCGGGGACGTCGGAGAAGACCAGGTCGGCGACGACGTCGTTGGCGCGGCGCAGCCGGGCGGCCAGCTGACCGAGCAGCCCCAGGGCCACCTCCGGACGCCCCGAGAGCCAGCCCATCAGC
Source organism: Microlunatus sp. (assembly GCA_048594465.1). Taxonomy (GTDB): domain Bacteria; phylum Actinomycetota; class Actinomycetes; order Propionibacteriales; family Propionibacteriaceae; genus Microlunatus. The sequence goes on from JBMDXL010000386.1 coordinate 1,846, forward strand.
TCGTCGTGCTCGAGCGTCCGGATCTCACAGGCCGTCACCGCCGTGGCGGTCGAGGACCGGGGGCCGGGGTCGAACAGCGACAGCTCCCCGAACATCTGACCGGGACCCAGGATCGCCAGCAGGTTCTCCCGGCCGGCCGAGCCGCTGCGGCCGAGCTTGATCTTGCCGCTCACCACGACGTACAGCCGGTCTTCCTTGTCGCCCTCGTGGAACAGCACCTCACCGCGGTTGAGCTTGATGGTGCCCATGGCCGCAGCAAGCGCCGAGGCGGCTTCGTCCTCGAGTCCGGCAAAGAGCGGAGCCTTCTTCAAGACCTCCGGATCCACACGTCCTCCTGCTGTCTGCGATGTTCGGTGTGACGCTGGGCGGGATGCCGCTGCGTACGCTACCGCCGAACCTACCGTCTGTGTCACGGATCACACGGCAGGGCCACGTTCGGCCCACCGCGACGTCGGCTGGGTCGGGACCGTCACCGCCGCGCCCTAGGCTGGCGTCCATGGCCCGTGCTGCGCGTCCCCCGGTCGAAACGGCCGCCGCGGTGGACATCCTGCCCAACGCGGTGGACGTCTCGCGGACCGCCCTGGTCCGCCGGGCGCGGACCATCAACCGGACCCTGCAACAGACCTATCCCGACGCGCACTGCGAGCTGGACTTCACCACACCCCTCGAGCTGCTGGTGGCGACCATCCTGTCGGCCCAGACCACCGACAAGCGGGTCAACACCATCACCCCGATCCTGTTCGCCCGCTACCCGACGGCGGCGGCGTACGCGGCCGCGGACCGGATCGAGCTGGAGGAGCTGCTGAAACCCGTCGGCTTCTTCCGGGCCAAGTCCGACACCCTGCTCAAGCTGGGGGCCGCGCTGGTGGAGGACTTCGGCGGTGAGGTGCCCGGGCGGCTGGCCCAGCTGGTCACCCTGCCCGGGGTCGGCCGCAAGACCGCGAACGTGGTGCTGGGCAACGCCTTCGGGGTCCCGGGCATCACGGTGGACACGCACTTCGGCCGGCTGGCCCGTCGGTTCGGGTGGACCACGTCGCTGGAGCCGGAGCAGGTCGAGGCCGAGGTCGGCGCGCTCTTCCCGCGCAAGGACTGGACCCAGCTCTGCCACCACGTCATCTGGCACGGCCGGCGCCGGTGCCACGCCCGCAACCCGGCCTGCGGCGCCTGCCCGGTGGCCCGCTGGTGCCCGGCCTTCGGCGAGGGTGAGACCGACCCGGTCAAGGCGGCCAAGCTGGTCCGCGAGCCCCGGGGATGACCTCCGGCTCGACCACGCCGCCGGCCCCGGACGCGCTGCCCGACTGGCTGCGACCGCTCGACCAGGCTCTGCTGGACGACGTGCGGCTGCAGCAGGCGGTCGCGCTGCGACCCGGGGCCGGCGGCCGGGCGGCGGCCGTGCTGGTGCTGATCGGTGACGGCCCGGGCGGCCCGGAGATCCTGTTCGTCGAGCGGGCGGCCACGCTGCGCACCCACGCCGGTCAGATCGCCTTCCCCGGCGGCGCCCACGATCCCGGCGACGCCGATCTGATCGCCACCGCGTTGCGCGAGGCGGCCGAGGAGACCGGGGTGGACGTGGCCGGGATCCAGCCGATCGGCGTCCTGCCCGCCGCCCACGTGGCGGTCAGCGGCTTCGACGTGACCGCTGTGGTCGGTTGGTGGTCCCGGCGCAGCCCCGTCCACGCCGCGGACCCGCGGGAGGTCGCCTCGGTGCTGGTGGTGCCGGTCGCCGAGCTGACCGATCCCGCCCGCCGCGGCCGGGTCCGGCACCCGTCCGGCTACGCCGGTCCGGGCTTCGACGTGGCCGGCCACCTGATCTGGGGTCTGACCGCGCACCGGCGGGACGGGGTGCTCGAGCTCGCGGGCTGGCAGCGTCCGTGGGACGCTGAGCGCCGGTTCGACATCCCGCCCCGCTATCTGACCGACCGAGCACCCGGACGAGGACACGATGCCCACTAGCCACGACGCAGGGCCCACCAGCCACGACGACACCGCCGCCCTGGATCCCCAGGCGGTCTGGGACGCCAC
>JBMDXL010000387.1:0-5395 GCA_048594465.1 Microlunatus sp.
CGGGCCAGAGCCACCGAGATGTTGTCCTTGCCGCCCTGGTCGCAGGCCCAGCGCACCATGGCCTCGGCCAGTGCGAGCGGCTCACTGCCGGCGGTGGCGCTCAGCTGGGTCATCAGGGCCTGCAGGTCGGCGGCGTCGGAGGCGTAGTTCCACAGGCCGTCGGAGCAGACGAGCACCCAGCCCGACCCGTTCAGCAGCACCGAGCCCGTAGTCGGCCGGAAGTCCTGGGAGTCGCGCCCCAGCCACTTGAGGATCGCGTGGGCCTGCGGGCCCTCCTCGGCCTGCTCCTTGGGCACCCCCGAGGCGATCCGCAGCTGAGCCACCGAGTCGTCGGTGGTCAGCTGGACCGGGTCGCCGGAGCCGGGGTCGGTGATCCAGTACGCCCGGCTGTCGCCCACGTTGCCGAAGACGCAGAGGTCGTCCTCCAGCACCACGGCCACGAAGGTGCACGAGGACGGGTTGGCCGTGTCCGCCGACGTGCTCGCGATCACCGCCGCGTTCCCGCGCTCGGCCGAGGTGACCAGCGCGGCCTCGATCGCCGCCGCCCGGCTCTCCGGGACACCGAGACCGGCCGGACGGCTGGCCACCAGCACGTCCCGTGCGGCGCGGGCCGCGGCCAGACTGCCGATGTCGGACTCGTCGGCGGTGGACACACCGTCGCAGACCACCAGCACCGCCCGCTTGCCCGGCTCGGCGGAGGCGGCCACCGCCGTCGCGTCCTCGTTGCGGTGGTGCCGGATGCCCCGGTCGCAGCACGCGGCCACCCAGGAGGCGGGCCGCTCGACGTAGTGGTCCCGCTCGCTCGGCGCCTTGGTGCCGCAGGTCTCGCAGTAGCCGTCGGCCCCGACCACACCGCCGCAGCTCGCGCACGGCCGCGGAAGCACCAGGGTCGGCTCGGCCGCGGACGGCTCGGGCTGCACCACCGAGGCGGTGAGCTCGACCGGCAGCTCGGCCACGACCTGCTCGGCAGCGGTCTCGGTCGGGGTCAGCGGGGCCCCGCAGGACTCGCAGAAGCGTGCCGTCGGCTCGACCGGCGCGCCGCAGCTGGGACACCGCCCCGGCTCGGCGTTGACAGCCTGGTCGCTGCCCTGTTCAGCACTCACGGTGCTCTCACTCTCACACTGCTGGTCGGTGGTGCCGTGGTCGATCACCTGGGGTGATCGGGTCGGGACGAGGGTGGGTCGATCTCGGTCGCTCAGGTCAGGTCAGGGTCCACCGGCGGACCTCGTTGGCCTTGTCGACCAGGGCATAGCGTTCCCGATCGCCCTCGGCCGCGGATGCGAGGGTCCGGTAGGTGGATTCCAAGCCGTCCCGCAGCTCCGGCTCGTCGGCCGGCACCCCGCCGATGGTCAGCCGCCGGTTCGGGCCACCGGTCTGCACCGTGGCCAGCGCCCGCTCCATGATCTTGGCGGTCAGCTCGGCCTTGTCGACCGGGTCCATCCGCACCCGCGCGATGCTGTCCATCGCCTGCGCCAGCATGGGCAGCCCGTCGGCGGCGGCGTAGAGCAGCTCGGCCTTCTGCCGCTGCGACTCCGGGTAGTTCCGGGAGGTCGACGGGACCAGGTCGAGCGCCCGCACCGCCCCCGCCACGTCCTGGCGACCCGAGCGGACCCGGGCCAGTCCGAACGCGGCCGGGGCCACGTAGTTGGCGTCGGTCGACGCGCAGATCCGGTAGAGGCGCTCGGCCAGGTCGGGCTCGCCGCCGAGCTCACAGGCCAGAGCCAGCGCCAGCTTCGGGGCCAGCTCCCCGGGCACCTGTCCGTAGACGGCGTTGAAGGCCGACTGTGCCGCCCGCTCGTCCTTGCGCTGCAGGGCCAGCAGGCCACTCATCCAGACCGCGCGCCACTCCCACGGGTCGAGGGTGAGCATCTGGTTGACCACCTCATGCACGGTCTTGTCCCACCCGGCCTGCAGCGCCGCGCGGGCCCGGGCCAGCTGGACCTCGGGGGTGACGGTGGGCGCGTGCTTCAGCTCGGCCAGCCGCTCCTGCGGGTCGTCGGCGGTGATGTTGGACAACCAGGCGTACTGGCCGTCGGTGGTGTCGGTCCGCAGGGCCGGCAGCTGGTCCCAGGCGAGGGCGTCGCTGACCACGGCCGGGGCCTCGAACAGCACCGAGGCGGCCGAGGTGAGGGCGGTCCCGGCCTGCTTCTCCGCCACCACCTCGCGGAGCACGCCGAGCAGCTGCACCCGCAGCTCGTCGACCGAGGCGAAGCGGTCGGCCGGGTCCGGGGCACACATCTTGGCCACCAGCCGGTAGAGGGAGTCGTGGGCCACGAAGGCCGGGACGTCCTCGATCGGGGGCAGCTTGTCCACGTACGTGGTCTGGTAGCCGCGGAACTCCGCCATCAGCACCAGCAGGGTGCGGCCGATGGTGTAGATGTCGGAGGCGACGCTCGTACCGACCTGCGGCACCTCGGGCGCCTGGTAGCCGACCGTGCCGTAGATCGCCGAGTCGTCGTCGTCCAGCCGGCGGACGCCACCCAGGTCGATCAGCTTGACCGCGTCGCCGATCTGGATGAGGTTGTCGGGCTTGAAGTCGCAGTAGACCAGTCCCAGGTCGTGCAGGTACTGGAAGGCGGGCAGCACCTCGAGGATGTAGGCCAGCGACTGGTCCACCGGCAGCGGGTTGTAGGAGCCGCCGGCCTCGCGCATCCGGTTCTTCAGGATGTCCTTGAGCGAGACGCCGCCGACGTACTCCATCACGATGTAGCCGGCGTCGTCGTGGGTGACGAAGTTGTAGATCTCCACGATCAGCGGGTGCTCGACCTGGGCCAGGAACTGCTTCTCGATGATGGCCACGGCCAGCGCGTCCGCGTCGCCGGTGTTGAGCAGACCCTTCAGCACCACCCAGCGGTCGGAGACGTTCTTGTCCTTGGCCAGGTAGATCCAGCCCAACCCACCGTGGGCCAGGCAGCCGGCGACCTCGTACTGGTGCGCGACCAGGTCGCCGGGCTGGAGCTTGGGGGTGAAGGAGAACTGGCTGCCGCACTTGGGGCAGAAGCCCTCGGCCCGGCCGGGTTGGCCGTCCCGACCGCGGCCCACCGGGGAGCCGCAGGACGGGCAGACCCGCTTGTTCTCCGGCACCACCGGGTTGGCCATGATCGCCTTGGCCGCGTCGATCGCCGGGGCGGGCGGCACCCGGGTCAGACCGGCCCCGAGCCGCGCCGAACGCAGCCGCTGCGAGCCGCTGGAGACCCGCTTGGTCGCCGTGGTGCCGCCGCTACCGGCCCGCTGCGAGCCGATGGCGGCCGAGCCCAGCCGGCTCGAGCCGCGGGTCATCGTCGACACCGGACCGGGCAGGTCCTCGTTCGCCGCCGGGCCTCCCGAACCCGCTGGTGCCGAGGCCGCCGGGGCGGCGGGGGCCGCGTCACCGGGAGTGCCGCAGACGTCGCAGTACCCGTCCACGACGGTGCCGGTGCAGCCGGGCTGACCGCACGCTCCGGCCCGCCGACCGAGCGGGGCGGCGACGGCCGGGCCGCCCGAGGGTCCCGTCGCTGCGCGGGCCGACGCCCCGGTCCGGTCCGGAGCCAGGGTGGAGCTGCCCGCCGACGTGCCGGGCGAACCGCAGACGTCGCAGTAGCCGTCGACGATCGAACCGGTGCAGCCGGGCTGCGTGCACTTCATCGGGTACCCCTTCGGCCTGGCTCGTTCACGGCGCCGCCGTGCGGCTGGTGACGGTCTGCAGATAGGTCTGGTAGAGCGTGACCAGCTGACCGGCGAGGGCCATCTTGGTCGGTCGTTCGTCCAGCGCGGCGGTGGCCAGCCCGTACGCGTTGGCCACCGCCGTCTCGTCGGCCACCCCGGTGGCGGTGGCCTTGAGGTGGTAGGCCTCGAGTCGGGCCACCAGGTCGGCGTGCTGCCGGAGCGCACCGGTGTACGCCTCGTCGGCCAGGGTCAGCGCCCGGTCGACGAGGGACAGCCGCTGCCGGTAGGCGGCCAGCGCCTCCAGGGTGTTGGGCACCGGGCCGAGGGCGTCGACGTCCGGCACGGCGTAGCGGGGCGCGGGGTCGACGGTGGCCACGCAGGTGCCGGCCAGGGTCCGCAGGCGTTCCTCGCGTGCCTCCAGGGTGTCCCGGAGCCGACGGATCTCACCGACCTCGTCGCGGGCCCGGCGCCGCTGCGCCGCACCGACGATCAGATCGCGCTCGAACCGGGCCAGGTCGCTCTCCAGGGTGGGTAGCAGCCCACCCACGTCGCCGCCCCGACCGGCCTTCTCGGTCACGTCGCGGAGCCGGCGGGCCAGCCTGGACTGGGTCTCCGCGGCCTGCTGCTGCCGGGCCCCCGCGGGTTCCAGACCGATCTGGTCGCGGATCCGCTCCAGCTGGGCCCGCAGGTCGGCGATCCGGTCGGTGGTGGCCAGGGCCGACACGTCCAGACCGAGACGCACCCGGAGCTGCCCGACCAGCGCGTCGGACAGCCGGCACGCCTCGGGCAGCGACACGGCCAGACCGCTCTGGTCGTACGCCGCGTCCAGCCGCCCCCAGATCAGGGCGGACAGCTTCTCCCGCTCCGTCACCCCGACCCGACCCGAGTCCCAGACCCGCACGAGCTGGTCGGAGCGGTCGGCCACCGCCTTCCACAGGGCCAGAGACAAGGCGATGTCGGCCGTCGCGGACGCTCCGGTGGGCGAGGCGAGAGCGGCGCGGTCGAGCTCGCCCAGCTCGGCGCGTCGGGCGTCGCGCCAGCGGCCCAGCTGGTCGAGGTAGCCGAGCAGGGCCGCCGGTTCGGCGGCCACCCCCATCCGTCCCGGCGCGACCGGGGCCGAGACCGATCCTGCCGTCATGCCGCCCGACCGTAGACGGCCTTCGGCGGCGCCGGGGCCGCGCCGAGCGCGTCGGCCAACCAGCGGTCGTAGATCTGCTTCCACTCCCCGTCGCTGCGCAGCTGGGCCAGCGTGGCGTTGGCGAACCGGATCAGGTCGACGTCGCGGCTGTTGAACCCCAACCCGTACGGCTCCGCGGTGAACGCCTTCTGGTCGGGCACCACGGCGTACGGGTCCTGCGCGGCCAGACCGGCCAGCACCGTGTCGTCGCCGGTGATCGCGTCGACGTCGCCGTTCTGGAACAGCGCCAGGCAGCCGGTGTGGTTGTCGGCCCCGACCGCGATCGCCTCCGGCTCCAGCTTCATCAGGTTGGTCATGCTCGAGGTGCCGTTCGGGGCGCAGACGCGCTGTCCGGCCAGGTCGGCCAGGGTGGTGGCCTTGGAGCCGCGCCGGACCAGGATCTTCTGCCCGGCCCGGTAGTACTCGGTGGAGAAGCCGATCTGGGTCCAGCGGTCGCAGGTGATCGTCATGTTGCGGGCGACCACGTCGACCGACCGGTTCTCCAGCGAGGGTATCCGCTGGGCCGCGGTGATCACCTTCACCTCGTACGCGTTCTCGTCGCCCAGGATCGCC
>JBMDXL010000388.1:0-4911 GCA_048594465.1 Microlunatus sp.
GCCCAGCCCAGCGACGACGGAGCCGGTGACCTCGGGCTCGCCTGCGACCGAACCGTCGACAGAGCCCTCGGCCACCTCGGTGCCGTCGGTCGCGCCGGCCCCGCCCGCGGGTCCGGCGCCGGCTCCGCCACCTCCGGCGGCGGTCGGTCCCGGGGCGGCTCAGGCCGGCCCCGGTGGTCCGGGGGCCGGTGGTCCAGGGGCCGGCGGTCCAGGGGCCGGCGGCCCGGCGGGCGCTCCCCCCGGGGGAGGACCCCGCTGACGCTCGCTGACCGATCCTGCTCGGGCCGGCCCCACCCGGGGTCGGCCCGAACCGTCGGCCCGGCCAGGGGCCCCGACCACGGGTCACGGCGTGACGGGCACGGCCGGCTCCGCCTGGATAGGGTTGCCGACGTGAGCACCAGTTCCGGTCGTCCGTCGCGCAGCCCGGTGCCGGCCCGCGTCAGCCGGGTCGAGAGGGTCCGCCCATGACCGTGGCCGTCCGTGTGATCCCCTGCCTGGACGTCCACGACGGCCGGGTCGTCAAGGGCGTCAACTTCGTCGACCTGCGGGACGCCGGTGATCCGGTGGAGCTGGGGGCGGTCTACGACGCCGAGGGGGCCGACGAGCTCACCTTCCTGGACATCTCCGCCTCGGTCGAGGGTCGGGAGACCACCCTGGACGTGGTGCGCCGTACCGCGGAGACGGTGTTCATCCCGCTGACGGTGGGCGGCGGGGTGAGCAGCGTCGCCGATGTCGACCAGCTGCTCCGGGCCGGGGCCGACAAGGTCGCCATCAACACCGGAGCGATCCACCGGCCGCAGGTGATCGCCGAGATCACCCGCCGTTTCGGCAACCAGGTCCTCGTCCTGTCCGTCGACGCCCGGCGCAGTCCGGACCAGCCGTCCGGCTTCGAGGTGACCACCCATGGCGGTCGGAAGAGCGCCGGGGTGGATGCGATCGCGTGGGCTCGCCGCGGCGTCGACCTGGGCGTGGGGGAGATCCTGCTCAACTCGATGGACGCCGACGGCACCACCGCCGGTTTCGACCTGGAGATGATCGCCGCCGTACGGGCGGTGGTGGACGTGCCGTTGATCGCTTCCGGGGGCGCCGGCCGGGCGGAGGACTTCCCGCCCGCGGTGGCCGCCGGGGCGGACGCGGTGCTGGCCGCGAGCGTGTTCCACTTCGGCACGCTCCGCGTCGCCGACGTCAAGGCCGCCCTGGCCGCCGCCGGTCACCCGGTCCGGCTGCCGGTGGGCGCCGGGGTCGGGCATCCGCCCGAGCCGCCGACCACAGGACAGGAGCAGCAGGCGTGACCGACATCGTGGCCTGGTTGCCGTACGCCTCCCCGGAGGAAGCGGCGGAGCGACTGGGCGGACTGCCCGACAACGTCCGGGTGGAGTGCTACCGGGCCGACGGCGACGACTACCCCGACTCGGTGGCCGAGGCTCAGTTCTACGTGATCCCCTACATGCGCGGGGAGGAGACGCTGTCCCGCGCGGCGGAGATGACCAGCCTGCGGGTGGTGCAGACGCTGACCGCCGGGTACGAGAACTTCCTGCCCCACGTGCCGGAGACGGCCACCCTGTGCAACGCGGCCGGCGTCCACGACGCCAGCACCGCCGAGCTCGCGCTGGCCCTGACCCTGGCCAGCGGCCGGCACCTGGACGCCTTCGCCCGGCAGCAGCCCGACGGTCGGTGGGCACCGGTGTTCGGGAGCGCGCTGGCCGACAAGCGGGTCCTGATCATCGGCTACGGCCGGATCGGGGAAGCCATCGAGGCCCGGCTGGCCGGTTTCGAGGTCGCCTCGATCACCCGCGTGGCCCGCCGGGCGCGGGACGGCGAGCCGCGGGTGCACGCCACCACCGAGCTGCCGGAGCTGATGGCCGAGGCCGACGTGGCCATCGTCATCGCCCCGCTCACCCCCGAGACCGAGGGTCTGGTCGACGCCGACCTGCTGGGCCGGCTGCCCGACGACGCGCTGCTGGTCAACGTGGCCCGCGGCAAGCTGGTGGACACCGACGCGCTGGTCGCCGAAACCGGCAGCGGCCGGATCCGAGCCGCCGTGGACGTCACCGACCCCGAGCCGCTGCCGCCGGAGCACCCGCTGTGGCAGATCCCGAACGTCCTCATCTCGCCGCACGTGGGTGGGGCCAGCTCGGCGTTCTGGCCCCGGGCCGACCGCCTGGTCGCCGCCCAGCTGTGCCGGTTCGCCGCGGGCGAGCCGCTGGAGAACGTCATCGCAGGAGCGGGCCGATGAGCCCGTCGAGCCCCTTGCACACCGACCCGGACAGCCTGTTCTGCCGGATCGTGGCGGGCGAGATCGGCTCCCGGCAGGTGTACGCCGACGAGCACGCGGTGGCCTTCCTCGACGTCGCGCCCTGGCAGCGCGGGCACACCCTCGTCGTCCCGCGGGAGCACGTCCCCGACCTGCTCACCGAACCCCCGCAGCTGGCGACGATCGGGCCGGCGATCGACGCCACCGCCCGGCTGCTGGTCGACAGGTTGGCGGCCGTCGGGCTCAACCTGCTCTCCTCGGCCAAGGCGGTCGCCGGCCAGGAGGTCTTCCACCTGCACGTCCACCTGGTGCCGCGCTACGCCGACCGCCCCGGCCTGTCGGGTCTGCTCGGTCGCGACCGCGGCGACGACACCGACCTGGACGCGGTGCACGCCCAGATCACGGCGTGAGCGTCGCCGTCTCCGCCACCGGGCGGCGTTTCGTCGACCCCGGACCGCGGCAGCCGGTGCTGCGCTGGGTGGTCGAGCTCGCCCCGGCGTACGTGGTGGCCCTGCTGATCCTGCCCTGGGTGATCGCCCACGGCGTCGCCTGGCCGTGGCAACCGTCGACCATCGACCTCCAGGTCTACGTGTACGCCGTCCACGACCTGCTGGCCGGCAAGGACATCTACGCGACCACCACCCCCGGCTGGAACCTCCCCTTCATCTACCCGCCGATCGCGGCAATGCTGATGGTGCCGCTGGCCGTCGGTCCGTACTGGCTGTGGCAGCTGCTCTGGACGCTGATCCTCGTCTGGGCCCAGCAGTCGGTGCTGAAGCGCTGCGGCGTGCCCCGCGGCTGGGTGCTCGGGCTGATCGGCATCGTCGTGGTCCTCGCGGTCGAACCGATCCGCACCACCCTGGGCTACGGCCAGGTCAACACGGTGCTGATGGCGCTGGTGGTGGCCGACCTGCTGCCGGCCGCGCCCGCCGGTCCCGGGCAGCCCGCCGCCGGGCCCGAGCGTCGGCGGATCCCGCGCGGCACCCTGCTCGGGCTCGCCGCGGCGATCAAGCTGACCCCCGCGCTGTTCGTGGTCTTCGCCTACCTGGCCGGGCAGCGGCGTACGGCGATCACCGGAGTGATCAGCTTCGTGGCCTTCACCGCGGTCGGGTTCGCGCTGCAGTGGTCGCCGTCGATCGTGTTCTGGACCAGCATCGCCGCGGGCGGGCGGGCCCCCAACTCCCCGTTCTACGTCGGCAACCAGTCGCTGCTCAGCACCGTGATCCGCTTCGCCGGCAGCAACGACGCGGGCACCACCCTGCTCGGGCTCGCTCTGTCCGGCATCGTCGCGCTGCTCGGTGCGGTGGTCGCGGCGCACTGGTGGCGGCAGGACGAGAAGGTGTTCGCGGTGGCCCTGGTCGGCCTGTGCACCTGCCTGGCCTCGCCGGTGACCTGGACCCACCACTACGTCTGGGTGCTGCCGCTGGGGGCGGCCGTCCTGCTGCGCCGCACGCTGCCGCGCTGGGTGCGGCTGCTCGGCGGCGGCTGGGTGGTCTGGGTGACCCTCTGCCTGCCGCTCGCCGTGCTCCCGTACGGCTACGACGCCGAGCTGAGCTACACGCCCCTGCAGCAGCTGGTCGGCAACCTCGGTCCGCTGCTCGGTCTGGCCCTGGTCGCCGGGCTGGCCGTGCAGATGCTGAACGCCCGGCGGCGGCCCGCGGTCCCGGCGGTACCCTCCCAGTCATGACCCCCGAGACGATCACCGAGGACAGCACTGCGCCCAGCCCCGCCGCCGGCGTCGACATTAAGCCCCGCTCGCGGGTGGTGACCGACGGCCTCGAGGCCACCGCTGCCCGCGGCATGCTCCGGGCGTTCGGCATGGGCGACGACGACTTCGCCAAGCCGCAGGTCGGCGTCGCCTCGTCCTGGAACGAGATCACCCCCTGCAACCTGTCCCTGGACCGGTTGGCCAAGGCGGTCAAGGACGGCGTGCACGCGGCGGGCGGGTACCCGCTGGAGTTCGGCACCATCTCGGTCTCCGACGGCATCTCGATGGGTCACGAGGGCATGCACTTCTCCCTGGTCAGCCGGGAGGTCATCGCCGACTCCGTCGAGACGGTGATGAGCGCGGAGCGGCTGGACGGCTCGGTGCTGCTGGCCGGCTGCGACAAGTCGCTGCCCGGGATGCTGATGGCCGCCGCCCGGCTCGACCTGGCCTCGGTCTTCCTGTACGCCGGCTCGATCATGCCCGGCAAGGTGGGGGACAAGGACGTCACCATCATCGACGCCTTCGAGGCGGTCGGCGCGTGCATGCGCGGGCTGATCACCCGCGAGCAGGTGACCGAGATCGAGAAGGCCATCTGCCCTGGCGAGGGCGCCTGCGGCGGCATGTACACGGCCAACACGATGGCCTCGGCCGCCGAGGCGCTGGGCATGTCCCTGCCCGGCTCGGCCGCCCCGCCCGCCGTCGACAGGCGCCGTGACGGCTTCGCCCGCCGCAGTGGGATGGCCGCGGTGGAGATGCTGCGGCAGGGCATCACCGCCCGCCAGATCCTGACCAAGGAGGCGTTCGAGAACGCCATCGCCGTGGTGATGGCGTTCGGCGGCTCGACCAACGCGGTGCTGCACCTGCTGGCCATCGCCAACGAGGCCGAGGTCGACCTGACCCTGGACGACTTCGTCCGGGTGGGCAGGAAGGTCCCGCACCTGGGCGACCT
>JBMDXL010000389.1:0-3292 GCA_048594465.1 Microlunatus sp.
GAGCCGGGGATGGTGCCCGAGCTGGTGCTGCCCGCCGAGAGCACCGGCAGCGTGGGCGGGCTGGTCAACTACAACCCGCTCAGCGCCCAGCCACTGACCCGGACCTGGATCTACGAGCCCCTGATGATCCTGGACAGCTTCAGCTGCCAGATGCGGCCGTGGCTGGCCACCGCATACACCTGGGCCTCACCCACGCAGCTGGTCTTCACCATCCGGTCGGGCGTCAGCTGGAGTGACGGCACCCCGTTCACCCCGGCCGACGTCGTCTGGAACCTGAAGTCCTGGAAGCAGTACCCGGGCGCGGACCAGGCCGGGCTGTGGAGTGACACGCTCGGTGGCAAGGCCACCGGGGTCCGGGCCGACGGCGACAAGGTGATCATCGACTTCGACGCCCCCGCGCCGAACAAGCTGGAGGCGCTGGTCGCCCGCCCGATGATGCCCGAGCACATCTGGGGCAAGGTCGGCGACATCACCAAGTACATCGACGAGTCCCCGGTCGGCACCGGACCGTACGTGGTCGGTGCCTACAACGGCCGCCGGCTCGAGCTGAACCGGAACCCGACCTACTGGCAGGCCGATACGATCAAGGTCGAGCGGCTCGCCCTCGAGGGCCAGTACGAGGACCCGAACGCCGCCGCCCTCAAGCTCCGCAACGGCGACCTGGACGTGTTCACCGGTGACATCCCCAACCCGGAGCGGTCGGTGAAGCGCAACCCGAACACCGACTTCTACTACGCCCCGGCCGGGACCACCGTCGTCACGCCCAACCTGGAGCGGAAGCCCTTCGACGACGTGAAGTTCCGGGAGGCGCTGGCGTACGGCATCGACAAGGAGCAGGCCACGCTCAAGGCGACCTACGGGGTGATGAAGCCGGCCAGCCAGACGATGCTCAAGCTGCCGGTGCAAGCCGGTGACCTGCCGGCGAAGTACGCCGACACCCAGGGTTACATCCCCTTCGACCCGACCAAGGCCGCAGCCCTGCTGGACGCGGCGGGCTACAAGCTCGACGCCGGCGGTCAGCGGCTGGGCAAGGACGGCAAGCCGCTGGACCTCACCTTCAGCCTGCAGGCCGGCTACATCGACTACATCGCGCTGGCCGACACCGTGACCCGCAACTGGCGGGCACTCGGCATCAACATCAAGATGGTCACCACCGACCCCGATGCCGTGACCGCGCAGAAGAAGGCCGGTGACTTCGATGTGGTGCTCGAGTACGTGGGCGGCGGCTGCACCCGCTCCCGCGAGTGGGGCACCCGGCTCGACTCCAGCCAGATCAACTCGGAGAAGACCAAGGACCTGCTGCCCAACGTGTCGCGCTACCGCAACCCGGCCATCGACAAGGTGATCGCCGAGATGGAGGGCACCACCGACCCGGCGAAGATCAAGGCCGGCTCGGACAAGCTGATCGACGTGTGGATGACCGACTTCCCGGTGATCGCCCTCAACTACGCGCCGGCCCGGCTGGTCTACCGCGACGCCACCACGACCGGGTGGCCGACCGACGAGAAGCCGTACGCGCTGGACAGCATGCTCTACGTGATCACCCAGATCCGCCCCAAGTGACCGACGTCGGCGAAAGGAGAAGACGATGAAGTACTACCTGTCGAAGATCGGCTACTTCCTGCTCACGGTGTGGGCGGCGATCACCCTGAACTTCCTCATCCCCCGACTCCAGCCGGGTGACCCGGCGGAGATCATGGTCCGCAAGCTGCAGAGCCAGAGCGGCGACGCTCCGCTGGATCCCGCACAGGTGCAGGCGATCCGGGCGATGCTCGGCACCCCGGACGGCAGCCTGTGGAGCCAGTACTGGACCTATCTCGGCGAGCTCTTCCAGGGCAACCTGGGGATCTCGTTCACCTACTTCCCGTTCCCGGTGACCGAGGTGATGGCCAAGGCGCTGCCCTGGAGCATCATGCTGATCGGCATCACCCAGGTGCTCGCCTTCGTGGTCGGCGTCCTGCTGGGCGCGTACGCCGCCTGGCGCCGCAACACCGTGTTCGACTCGGTGGTCTCGATCGGCTCCACCTTCATCGGCAACCTGCAGTCGTTCTGGATCGGCCTGCTGATCCTGCTGGTCTTCGCCTACGAGCTCGGCTGGTTCCCGGCCAGCGGCGGCTTCGGCTACACGACCAAGGGCCTGAACTGGGAGTACATCGCCGACGTGGCCGCGCACGCCTTCCTGCCGGCCCTGACCCTGATGGTCACCGCGCCGATCGGCTTCATCCTCGGGATGCGCAACACCATGGTCCAGGTGCTCGGCGAGGACTACATCCGGCTGGCCCAGGCGCAGGGTCTGTCGGAGCGCACCGTGGCCCTCAAGTACGGCGCCCGCAACGCGCTGCTGCCCTCGGTCACCGGCTTCGCCCTGTCGCTGGGTGCCCTGATCGGCGGTTCCGTGCTGGTCGAGCAGATCTACGACTACCCCGGGATGGGACGGCTGCTCACCCAGGCCACCTCCAACCGGGACTACCCCCTGATGCAGGCGATCCTGCTGTTCATGATCTTGGCGGTGCTGATCGCCAACCTGGTCGCGGACCTCCTCTACGGCGTCCTCGATCCCCGTGCCCGGAAGGCGGCCTGAGATGACCACGAGCATTCCCGTTCCCGCCGGTGCCGGTGGACAGCCGGTGACCCCGCCCGAGAACACCCTGACCGTCGAGGATCCGGACAAGGCCACGTCCGGCCCGCGCCAGCGGGAGTTCGCCGAGCGACCGCCGCGCTGGTACCAGATCATCTGGTCCAGCGGCAAGGCCCGGGTCGGCATCTGCCTGCTCGGCTTCTTCGTCCTGATGGCGGTCTTCGCGCCCGTGATCGCCCCGTACGACCCGCAGGACGGCTCTTTCGCGCCGCTGCTGAGCCCGGGTCCGAGCCACCTGATGGGCACCACCTCCCAGGGGTACGACATCTTCTCCCAGTTCGTCTTCGGGACCCGGCTGTCGCTGCTGGTGGGCATCTTCGGTGGTCTGTTCGCCACCGTGATCGCGGTGTTCGTCGGGATGATCTCCGGCTACGCCGAGGGCACCTTCCTGGACAACATCCTCTCCTTCTTCACCAACCTGGCCCTGGTCGTCCCGGTGCTCCCGCTGATGATGGTGATCATCGCCTACAGCGAGGTCCGGGGTCTGTGGCTGATGGTCTTCGTCATCGGCATCACCAGCTGGGCCGGCGCCGCCCGGGCCAAGCGGGCACAGATCATCACCCTGCGGTCCCGGGAGTTCGTCACCGCGGCCAAGTTCTCCGGTGAGCGGTCGCTGCCGATCGTCTTCCGCGAGATCATGCCCAACATGACCTC
>JBMDXL010000039.1:0-5887 GCA_048594465.1 Microlunatus sp.
CGGCTGAGCCAGCAGTCCGGTGGCGGCATCGTCGACCACGGGGCTGCCGCCGGCCGGCGCGGACCAACCGGTTCCGCTGGCGGCCAGCAGCTGTCCGAGCACGCCGGTCGTGGCGAGGGTGGCGGTGGCACCGACGACCAGCAGCACGACGCCGATCACGGCCAGCCAGCCCCGGTTGAGGCCTCCTGCGAGCTGGCTCATGTCGTCACCTCTCCGGCTGTCGGGAGCACGTCCCGACTGCGTACGTCTTCGGCTGCGGTCCTGCTGGTCCGGCCGATCACAGCGACACCGTCCGAGCCCGTACGACGACGGACGGCATCGGCGCCAGACCGGCGGCCTGCAGCGCGCCGGTGACCCGGTCGCGCACCTGCTGCTCGATCGCCTGGCCCTGCTGAGACGGTGTCCTCACCGTCAGCGTGACCCGGCGCGCGCCGACCACGGTCGAGACGCTGTCCACGCCGTCGACCTGACCGGCCCGGGCGGTGGCCAGCTTGGCCACGGAGCGGCGGGTCATCACGACCTCGGTGGGGACCCCGGCGCCACCGTCCTCCAGCACGAGGGCGTTGGGCGGGCCCGGCTTGATCGCGGCGATCAGCAGCACCAGCCCGACCACGGCCAGGGCGAGGGACACGATGAGCACGGCGACCGAACCCCAGGTCCAGGCCGCGACCCAGGCCGCGGTCTGGTCGGCGAACGCCGGCCAGGAACCCTGGGCCAGCCGCTGGACGGCAGCCCAGACCAGGCCCACGCCCAGCGCCAGGAGCACCAGCGAGGTGACAGTGGCGGGGATGGTGCGCGCCGAGCGTCGGCGCAGCGACGTCGAGCGGGCGTCATGGCGGCTCACTTCAGCTCCTCCGAACTCGTGGTGTCACCGGCGTGCAGGGCCACCACGGTGATGTCCACCCGGGTGACCTCGACTCCGGTCAGGTCGTGGACCCGACGGGTGACCTGCTCGCGGACGCGGTCGGTGGCCCGCCGGATGGAGACCGGGTAGGCCACGGCCATGTCGATGGCGAGAGTCGCGGTCCGTCCGGCCAGCTCGACGTCGACCTTGGGTCGGGCTGACAGGTCGGTGTGGGCTCCGATGCCGAGAAAACCTCCGGAGCGCCCACCGGCGGTACCGATCTCGCTGGCGACCTGCCCGGCGATCTTCTCGACCACCTGCTTGGCCAGGACCAGCCGGCCCCGGCGCCGTGGATCGACCCGCTCGCCCGGTGGGGCGACGAGGGTGTTGTCGGTGGCAGTCATGTCAGAGCTTGGCGCTGGACTGGCCGGTCAGCGAGCGCAGGTCGAGCTTGCCTTCCATCACCCGGCCGACGACGAGGCCGATGGCGCCGAACACGAGCACGACCAGGAAGGAGCCGAAGCCACCGAACGTGGCGACGATCCCCAGGACGAGACCGACGAAGAGGGCAGTTTGGGTTGTGGACATGAAGATCATCTCTCTGCGGGATGGGCGACGGTCGGGACCGGCCGGCGTGGTGATGGGGACAGACTCCAGCCCGGCCCGGGGGCCGGGCTGGGAGTCGGTCACTGGAGCTGGTCGGAGCCCTTCGACTCGGACTCGGCGCTCTCGTCCTCGGGCAGGTGCACGTCGGTGACGTTGACGTCGACCGAGACGACCTCGAGGCCGGTGGCGTACTCGACGGCGCGGATGACGTTCTCCCGGATGTTGTCGGCGACGTCGACGATGGCGGCGCCGTACTCGATCACGATCGAGACGTCGACGGCGGTCTGGCGCTCGCCCTTCTCGATGCTCACGCCACCGGAGACGGCCGGCTTCTGGCCCGGGATCCGCTGGGTGATGTTGCTGATGGCGCGACCGGCGGCGGAGCCCATGGCGTACACGCCGACGACCTCGCGGGTCGCGATGCCGGCGAGCTTCTCGACGACCTGGTCGGCGATGGTGGTGTCACCGTGCTCGGTGTGCAGGGCGTCGAGGGTCTTCGGCTCGGCGACCTGGGCCTGCTCGCGAGCGTCGCGGGCCTTCTGCTCCTCGGTGGTCACGGGCAGGTGCGTGGTGTCAGTCATCGAACTCTCTCCTTCTGCTGTGTGCCGGGCGAGCTGTCTGCTCGCTTGCGGTGCGTTACAGGAGGAAGGACAACGCCGCGGCCCCGATCGTCACGCCATCACGGGGGTGGTGAGTGTGATCTGGGTCACCCACGACCGGTCGTCGTCCCTGTTTACGTTGTAAGATCGGGCCCGATCGTCATCGTCGCCCGGACGGAACGAGCGCTGACCAGGAGATTCGATGACCCCTCGCCCGACCGCGGCGGCCCGGCGATGATCGGGTACTACGTCCACCACCAGGGTTCGGGTCACCGACACCGTGCAGGCGTCGTCCAGGTTCACACCCAGCGGTGCGGCGTCGAGCTGACCGGGCTCTCCACGGCACCCCGACCGGCGGACTGGTCCGGCGACTGGCTGGAGCTGGCCGACGACGCCCCGGTCGGGGACGCGTGGGCCGACCCGCCGGGGCTCGCCTCGCTGCCCGCAGGCCGTGCGACCGACCTCACCGCCCACGGGCGGTTGCACTACGTGCCGACCGGTTCGCGAGGGCTGTCGGCCCGGATGGCGGCGATCTCGCACTGGTTGGACACCGCGCGTCCGTCGGCGCTGGTGGTCGACGTCTCGGTCGAGGTGGCGCTGCTCGCTCGGCTGCACGGTGTCCCGGTGGTCGTGGTCGCCCAGCCGGGCCGCCGGCGAGATGCCGCCCACCGGCTGGGCTACGACATCGCGTCCCGGATCGTCGCCCCCTGGCCGGCCGGCGTCGGCCAGCTCTGGGAAGGGACGGCAGAGGATCGGGAGAAGACCGTCTTCGTCGGCGCGATCGGTCGCTCCGCGCCGGTCACCCCTCCGCTGTCCGGATCCGGGCGTGCCTCCTCTCCGGTGTCTGGTCGGGTGGTCGTGGTCAACGGGACCGGCGGGACCGGGGTGGACCCCGCCGACGTCGCCCGGGCCCGTCGGGCCACACCCGGGTGGGAGTGGATCCACCTGGACCGCCGACACGGGACCTGGGTGGACGACCCGTGGTCCTTGCTCTGCTCGGCCACCGTGGTGGTCAGTCACGCCGGTCAGAACCTGTTGGCCGAGATCGCCGCCGCCCGCCGACCCGCCCTGCTGCTGCCCCAACCGCGGCCCTTCGACGAGCAGCTGGTGATGGCCGCCGCGGTGCAGGACGCCGGACTTCCCGTACGTGTGCGGGGGAGCTGGCCGGCTGCGGAGGACTGGCCGGAGCTGCTGCGCACCCTCGGTGCCCTGGACGGCACGCGCTGGTCGACCTGGAACGACGGCGGCGGAGCCGCCCGGATGGCCGCTCTGCTGGCCGCCGTCGACGCCGAGGGGACGGCGGCCCTCGGCGACGGGACCGTGCCTGCCGGTGCGCCGGCCGGCCCCGTAGCCCCCGTCGTCTTCGGAACCGCCGCGGTCGAGGGCCACCCCGCCTCCGCGAAGGTGCCGGCATGAGGACCGTCGTGATCACCATCGCCCACCGCCGCCACGACCACCTGGATCGGCAGCGGCGGGCCCTGGCCCGGTCCGGCACACCCGTCGACCAGCACGTGGTGGTCGCCATGGACGACCCGGCCCTCGTCGCCACGCTGGCCGACGCACCCGGTGTGCACGTGGTCGCCGTCCCGACCGCGGCGGACGGACTCCCGCTCGCCGCCGCCCGGAACGCCGGCGCCGCGGCCGCGCTGGCGCTGGGCGCCGAGCTGATGATCGTCCTCGACGTCGACTGCCGCCCGGGGGAGGACCTGGTGGGCGCCTACCGACAGGCCGCTGACGACCCGGCCGCGGCGGTCTCGCTGCTGTGCGGCCCGGTGGCGTACCTGCCGCCCCCGGGACCGGAGGGCTACGACCTCGACCGGCTGAGCGAGACCGCGCCGCACGACGGCCGCCCGGCGCCGGAGCCGGGGGAGCGCCGGTCGAACGGCGACCCGCGGCTGTTCTGGTCGCTGTCCTTCGCCCTCACCCCGGCTGTCTGGGGGACGATCGGCGGGTTCGACGAGCGGTTCGTCGGCTACGGCGCGGAGGACACCGACTTCGGCTTCGCGGCTGACGCGGCCGGGATCCCCCTGACCTGGGTGGGCGGGGCCACCGCTTACCACCAGTGGCACCCGACGCAGTCCCCACCGGTCGGGCACCTCGATGACATCCTCCGCAACGGCGCGATCTTCGCCCGTCGGTGGGGGTGGTGGCCGATGGAGGGCTGGCTCGACGCGTTCGCCGACCAGGGCCTGATCCGGTGGGACACGGCCGAGGAGACGTACGTGCGCAGCTCGACCCGGTCGGATCCCCGGGCCGACGGCGTCGGCCCCGCGCTGACCGTCGGGAGCGTCGAGCGATGAGGATCGCCGTCCTCGCTCACCTGCACCACCCGATCGCCGAACCCTTCTCGGGTGGCACGGAGATGCACACGTCCCTGGTGGCCGACGAGCTGGTCCGGCGTGGCCACGACGTCACCCTGTTCGCCAAGGGCGGCAGCCAGACGACGGCCCGGCTGATCGCGCTGATCGGCTCCGACTTCGTCTTCGGGCAGATGCCCGGACCGACCGGGGACAGGTCCTCCGACATCCTCGACACCGCCGTCGCGTCGGCCCTGACCGCGATCCGGGGTGGGGGCTACGACGTGGTGCTGAACAACTCGTTCAGTCCGTTGCCGTACACCGAGCTGGTCGGCCAGCCGATGATCACCGTCCTGCACACCCCGCCCACCCTGGAGCGGGTGCTGGCCGTGATCGGCGACCCGACCTGGGCCCCGGATCCGCGGCACGAGTTCCTCAGCGTGTCCGAGGTGAACTCCGCGTCCTGGCGCGCCGTGCTGCCGCGCGTCCGGTGCGTACCCAACGGCATCCGCCTGGACGGCTGGTCCGACGGGGCCCGGGCCGAGCCCGACCTGGCGGTGTGGGCCGGTCGGATCACCCCGGAGAAGGGGCTGCACCTGGCCGTCGATGCCGTCCGGATCGCCGGGCTCCGACTGGACATCAGCGGACCGGTCGCCGACCGGGGCTACTTCGACGCCGAGATCGCCCCACGTCTGGGTGACGGGGTCCGCCACCTCGGACACCTCGGCCACGAGGAGCTCGCCCGCCGGTTGGGTCGCGGCGCGGTCTTCGTGTCCTCGTCGGTGTGGGCTGAGCCGTTCGGTCTGACTCTGGTCGAGGCCATGTCCTGCGGCACACCCGTGGCCGCGTTCTCCACCGGTGCCGCGGCCGAGATCGTGACCGCCGGGGCCGGCGTCCTGGCCCGGGAGCAGACACCCGAGGCGCTGGCCGCGGCGATCGAGCGGGCCCGGCACTGCGACCGTGCGGCGGTCCGGCGGCGGGCCGAGGACTTCGACGCGCAGATCATGGTGGACCGCTACGAGGACGTCCTGCGTGAGGTGGTCGATCGCCCGGCAGTCCATGGCTCTGAGGGCTCGGCCCAGCCCGCGATGGGCGTGCCTTCCCGAGGTACGGGATCCTGAGTCGGTCCTCGTGCGCGAGAACTGAGGGCTCCGCTCCTTAACGGCGCGGGGCCGATCCAGCATCACGACGTGATGAGTGAGTTGAATGACGACCGGGACTGGCACCTGCGCTACGTCGATCCCGGATCAGGTTCGTCCTGTCGGCTCGAGCGCGTCCGTCACCACATCGCCGCCGCCCGGGCATTCGAGAAGCGGCGCGGTGAGTCCGATGGAGTGACCCGCCGCGGAGTGAGGACGGTGGGCGTCGATCGCCGCGGCGTCGGTGGCGAGCCGATCGGCCCCGGCGCGGGGCAGGACCACCGATCGCTCGGCCTCGACGTCCTTGATGTCACAGTTCACTAGGATCCTCGCCTGTGGCCGGTCGCTCGTACGTGATCGCCGTCGATGCCGGCGGCAGCCACACCCGCGCTGCCTGCGTCG
>JBMDXL010000390.1:0-1557 GCA_048594465.1 Microlunatus sp.
GAGCGGCCCACTCCGCCACCACCCCCGGAACGGACGGCAGCAGCGCCGGGGTCCGGGCGTACCCCCGCTGGGCCCGGGCCAGGTAGTCCTCGACCTGTCCCACCTGGGAGTCGGCCAGGTCGGCGTCGCTGAGCACGACCCCGGCGACGAGCCGGGCCACCGGGTCGGGGTCGTCGAGCCGGGCGATGACGGCGGCCCGCTGCTCCGGGTCGTCGCGGACGGCGTCGCGCAGAGCGGTCTCGGCGGCGACATAGTCCTCCGCCTCGGCTTCCACGGCGGATTCGAACCAGGGCGTGCTCATGGCGTGAACTCCCACCAGGGAACCGACGGAGCGGTACGGAGGTTGTTGGTCCCGCAGTGCACCTCACCCATGTTGACGTGGTAGGCGTCCCAGCAGTCCAGGAAGCTCACGCCCACCCCCAGCGGGGTGAACTGATCGACCACGTCCTTCTCGAACTGGTCGACCCCGGCCACCACCGGACCGAACGGCTTGGGCACCCCCGCGCGACCGTTGATCACCAGCATGTTGACCATGCCTCCGATCAACGCGTCCGCGGTCGTGGGGGTCATCGGGTTGGGGAAGAACACCGCCGGGATGTCGATCACGTCAGCGGCGGCCAGGCCGAGCCCGGCGATCATCCGGGTGCGCATCCGGTCGATGTCGGCCTGCCGCTGGGCGTTGTAGGCCCGGAGCGTGATCGTCGGTGTGGTCGGTGACGCATCGGGGTGGAAGTTGGTCCGCCGGGGCAGGAAGTCGCGCACCGTCTGCTCGATCGGCACGTCGCGGGTGTCCCCGGCCAACGATCGACCGGTGAACATCACCGCGGTCGGGCTGGTGGCCGCCTGCCGGTCGAGGATCGCATAGGCCCGCCGTGGGCTTGCGACGACCATCCGGAAGCGCTGGCGGTCGGGCGCCGGGACGAACGACAGCACCTCGTCCACGTGGCCCACCGACAGCCAGGCGGTGTCCAGCTCGATCGGTCTCTGCACCTGCTGCTGCTCGAGGAACTCACGGACGACGGTGTTGAACGGCCGACCCGCGGTGGAGCCGAGATAGATCCGGCCGGCCGGGAATCGCTTGCCGCCGACGGTCACGGGCGGGGAGCACTCGAGATTGCCGCCGTAGTCCAGGCTGGTCTCCAGCGCGGCGACCAGCGTCGCCGGCTCGGTGAAGCCGGTGTCGGGGGCGAGCAGCGTGCGGGCCACCGGGCGCAGCGGACCGCCGCGGAGGTTCCGCAGCACGATCTGGTCGCGGTACGCCCCGCCCGCGGTGTAGCAGGGCAGGACCGCCACGCCGAGCCCGGCGGCGACGAACGCCTCGGTGACGCGGGTGTCGCCGAAGCGCTGCACCACGTCCATCGGGGACCCCGCGGCGGCCGAGATGTCGTGGATCGTCCGCTCGAAGGGATACCCCCACGGCACCCCGATCCACTGCTCGCCGACGAGGTCCTCGGGATCGAGGACCTCCTTCTCCGCGAGCGGGTGGCCGGGCGGGAGGGCGATGTCGAGCGGCTCGGTCATGAGCTTCACCGCGGTGACCTCGGTCGAGTTCCAGTT
>JBMDXL010000391.1:0-2135 GCA_048594465.1 Microlunatus sp.
CTGGAGCAGCCGACCCGCCGGGCCCACGAACGGGATGCCCTCGCGGTCCTCGACGTCACCGGGTTGCTCGCCGACCAGCATCAGCGGGGCGTGCGGGTTCCCGGCGGAGAAGACGGTCTGGGTGGCGGGCCCGTGCAGCTCGCAGCCCGCGCAGTCGGCCGCAGCCGTACGCAGGGCGGCGACATCGACCTGATCCGGTACCCACTCTGCGGCGCTCATCAGCGGTGGTTCCCCCTGCCGCGGACGCGTGGATGCAGCCCGACGCACAGGTGGGGGCAGACTGGGGCGATGGCCGACCGACGACGCGTGCTGGTGACCGGTGCCGCTGGGTACATCGCGGGACAACTGCTGCCGGCGTTCCGGGAGCGCTACGACCTCACGCTGGTGGACGTGACCCGGACCCACGCCCGGACCGGGCAGGAGGTGGACGGGGTCGACCTGCTCGACCTCCTCGACGACCCCGGGGACCGGTTCAGCGAGCTGTGTCGGGACGTCGACACCGTGGTGCACTGCGGGATGCGGCCACCATCGGGGACACCGTCGTACGCGGCCGAGCGGGTCAACCTGGACATGACCGCCCGGGTCTACGAGGTGGCGGCCGCGACCGACGTGCGCCGGGTCGTGTGCACCAGCACCAACCAGGCCGCGAAGTGGTACGAGCGTCCGTGGAAGGCCGGTCGACGCGACCGGGTCACACCCGAGGACTACCCGCGCCCGGACACCTTCTACGGCTGGGCCAAGACCGCGTACGAGACGCTGGGGTTCCTGTTCGCCACCGGGGAGGTGAGCCGGCCGCTGGAGGTGGTGCAGATCCGCATCGTCGCCCCGCGACCGATCCGGGCCGAGACGTTCACCGACCGGCCCCTGGTCGACTACCTGCGCGACATCACCGGCTGGATCAGCGAACGCGATCTTCAGCAGCTCTACGTCCGCTCGATCGAGGCCGACTCGATCGCCGACTCCGAGGGGGTGCCGTTCCAGATCTTCTACGGGGTCAGCGGGAACGCGCGGACGTTCTGGTCGATCACGAACGCCCGCGAGGTGATCGGCTACGCACCGGAGGACGACTCGGAGATGGCGTTCGCCGACGAGATCGCCGCGATGGTGCGGCGCGGGGACCCTCAGTCGTAGAGACCCTCGCCGACGATGCCGGCGGCCGTGCGGATGGTGCGCAGGGCCGAGATCGCTGCCGGGCGGGAGAAACCGGCCAGCCCGCACGCCGGGGTGACCACCGTGTGGGTGGAGATCTCCGGCGGCAGCTCCAGGCGCCGGAGCGGGGCCAGCACCGCCGAGGCGACCTGATCGGGGGTGGCGGGCGTGGTCGAGGGATCGCTCGTGGCCAGGGCGCCCGCGAACAGCCAGTGCCCCTGCTCCAGGGCAGCGCCGAGGGCGTCCCAGTCGGGTGTGCCCAGCAGACCGAGATCGAGAGCGAGACCGCTCACCCCGGCGGTGGTCAGCAACTCGATCGGAGCGCCGGGGGCGCAGCAGTGCACCACCACGGGAACCTCACCAAGGCGCTCGATCAGCCGGGTGTACACCGTGCTGACCTCGGGGATGTCCACGGCCCGGTGGCGGCCGAGGCCGCTCGCGGTGGCGATGTCGCCGCCGAGGACGGCCGGCAGCGACGGCTCGTCGAGCTGGACGACCAGGCTGGTGTTTGGCAGGCGCCGAGCCAGCTCGGCGGCCAGATCGACGAGTCCCTGCTCCAGCGACTGGACGACGTCGCGGCGGGCGCCGGTGTCGGGCAGCACTCGGTCCCCCCGCGGGTGCTCCAACCCGGCGGCCAGGGTCCAGGGGCCGGCGACCGCGATCTTGAGCGGCCCCTCGTAGCCCTGGGCGATCTCCTCCAGCTGGTCGAGATCGGACCGCAGCGTCGCGACGGCGCGACGGTGGTCCCGGGAGGACACGTCGGTCAGCCGCCAGCCGGCAGGCTGCAGGTCGATGCCGAGCCCGGTCAGCACCGCCGTGCCGCGACCGATCAGCCCGGCATGCGGACCACGGGCCGGAAGCTCCGGCAGATAAGGAAGATCCGGGCACTCGGCGAAGCTGATCTTGAGCGCGTCCGCCACGTCGGTGCCGGGCCAGGAGCCGATGCCGGTGGAGACGACGCCGTCGGTCGTGATCATGAGCGTCCT
>JBMDXL010000392.1:0-4899 GCA_048594465.1 Microlunatus sp.
GAAGACCACGGCGGCCAAGAAGGCGCCGGCCGCGAAGACCACGGCGGCCAAGAAGGCGCCGGCCGCGAAGACCACGGCCGCGAAGAAGGCGCCGGCGACCAGGACAGCGACGAAGTCCACCGCCGCCAAGACGCCCGCGACCAAGAAGACGGCCGCCACCAAGGCTCCGGCGACCAAGAAGGCGGCCGCCAAGAAGTCAGCCGCGAAGCGCTGAGCTGACGGGCGTGCCCGGCACCCCGGCCGTCGAGCAGCACTCCCTGCCGGGCGGGGTCGAGCTGGTCCTCGACGTCGAGCGCCGGATCGCCCGGGTCCGGCTCGACCGGCCCGAGGTCCGCAACGCCCAGACAATGGCCACCTGGGCGGCGCTGGCCGACGCGGCCGCGTTGATCGGGGTGCGGGACGAGATCGCCGTGGTGGTGCTCAGCGGGGCCGGTGCCGACTTCAGCGCGGGACTCGATCTGCGGATGCTGCGCGGTGCGGCGCCGCCGGGTGAGGGCGATCTGCGCGAGCTGATGATCAACGACGACGCCGGGATCCGCGAAGCCATCGCCGGTTTCCAGAGCGGCTTCCGGTGCTGGCGGGAGCTGCCGGCGATCGTCGTGGCCGCCGTCGGCGGACGGGCGATCGGAGCGGGTTTCCAGCTGGCGCTGGCCGCCGACCTGCGGATCCTCGCCGACGACGCGGTGCTGGTGATGGCCGAGGCGCGGTTGGGCCTGGTGCCCGATCTCGGCGGCACGCAGCGGCTGGTCGAGCTCGTCGGCTACGCCCACGCCCTGGAGATCTGTGCCACCGCAGCGCCCGTGGACGCCCCTCGGGCCGAGCGACTCGGACTGGCGAACCGGGTGGTCCCGGCCGCTGAGCTGGATGCCGCGGTGGAGGGCTGCGTGACCGCGCTGCTGACCGTCGACCCCGGTGCGTCCCGCGCGGTCAAGGCCCTGGTGGCGGGTGCGGTCCGGTTCATGCCGGACGAGCAGCTGGCGGCCGAGCGGGCGGCTCAGGTGCCGCTGCTGCGACGGATCATCGACGCCACCGGGTGATCACGCACGAGACCGTCACCGGCCGGGGCCACGCCAGGTCGTCCGCGACGGCGCGGATCCGCTCGGCTGAGGTGTGGAAGGCGTTCGGACCCATCAGCACCGACCGGACCGCGTCCTCGGCGGTCCACGGGTCGACCTGCTCGATCCGCTGCTGGGCGACGGCGGTCAGGCCGACGGTGCCGAACGTGTCGGCCAGTCGCTGTTCCTTGCCGTCCTCCACCCCGAGCAGCCCGAACGCCGAGCGCAGCTCGGCGAGGTGCCCCGGACCGGGTGTCGCGGTGATCACGCTGCCGTCCGGTCGCAGCACTCGGGCGAACTCGGAGGCGTTGCGCGGCGAGAAGACGGTGAGCACCGCGTCGACCCCCGCGTCGACCACCGGCAGGGGCGCCCAGGCGTCGGCGGTGACCACCGCCAGTCTCGGGTGCCGGCGGGCGGCCCGGCGACAGGCGGCCACCGAGACGTCGAGTCCGAGGGCGCGGGCGTCCGGGCGGTCGTCGAGCACCGCGGCGGCGTAGTGGCCGGTGCCGGTGCCCACGTCCAGCAGGTCACGGGCCCCGGGCGGCAGCGCGTCGACCAGTGCCTCGGTGATCACCGCGTAGCGGCCGGAGTCCAGCAGCTCGGCGCGGGCGGCGACCATGGCGGGGGTGTCCGCGTGCGCCGGCTGGGCGGCGCCGGTCAGGTTCACGTACCCCTGCCGGGCCAGGTCGAAGGCGTGACCCTGCGCGCACCGTACGGCCGCGCCGGTGAGCGTGCACGACCCGCCGCAGCGGGGGCACCGCAGCAGGTCGACCGCCCCCGCCAGGGCCGGTGACGTCCCGGTCACAACGCCCGGGTCGCTCCGCCGTCCACGGCCACCACGCTGCCGGTCAGGTAGGAGGCGGCCGGGGACAGCAGGAACGCCGCCACCGCACCGAACTCCTCCGGCCGACCGTAGCGCCGCAGCGGGATGCTCTGCTCGTTCGTGGTCCGCTGCCTCGCGGGATCGGCGGCCAGCTGGTCGAGGTGCTTGACCCGGTCGGTCTCCACCCGACCCGGCAGCAGGGCCACCACGCGGGTGCCGTCCGGGCCGAGCTCGTCGGCCAGCTGCTTGACCAGCATGGCGAGCCCGGGCCGGAGCCCGTTGGACACCGCGAGCCCTCCGATCGGTGCCTTGACCGAGGTGGAGAGCACCCAGGCGATGGCCAGGTCGCCGGCCGTGCCGTGGGCCACCACGGCGCGGGTGACCCGCAGCGCGGCCAGGAAGACCGACTCGAAACCCGCCACCCAGTCGCTGTCGGGCGTGCCCAGGGCGCTGCCGGCCGCCGGCCCGCCCGCACTGACCAACGCGCCGTCCAGCCGTCCCCAGGTGTCCAGGGCGAGCCGGCAGGCGTTCTCGGCCGTGGCCGGATCGGCCAGGTCCGCGGTCAGCGAGACGGCCCGCTCGGTGCCCAGCGACGCGACCACCTCGCCGAGCACGTCGTCACGCCGGGCCACCAGCACCACCCTGGCGCCCTCGTCGACCAGCTGCTGGGCGGTGGCCCGGCCCAGACCGCTGCTCGCGGCGGAGACGACGAAGACACGATCACGCAGACCCAGATCCATGCCCCGATCCTGGCACGGGTCCCGGCGACTCCGGTGGGGGATCAGCTGTCGGCGGGGGTGCGCTGCCGCTCGGCCTCGGCCTCGGCGAGGGCGGTGGCCTTGTCCCGGGCCGCCCGGCGGTCGCGCAGGTCGGAGCGGATGAACACCACGATCCCGAGGATCCCGATGCCGGCGAACATGAACCACTGCATGGCGTACCAGAAGTGCGGACCGCTGGTCAGCTCGGGCACGGCGACCGGGACGAAGCCGCCCTCCTGGCCGGGCTGCACCTCGATCGCGCTGATGAAGCCGTTGGCCACCGGGTACCCGACGGTCGGGGCCAGGGCGTCGGAGTTGATCAGTCGCACCGACCCGTTCACCGGGCTGACGGCTCCCTGACGGCCCTGCTCGTTGCGTCGGACGTAGCCCAGCACGGTCACCTGACCCGCCGGCGGTGGCGGACCCGCGGCGGGGATCCCGGTGCCCGGCACCACCTGGATGAACCCGCGGTCGACCAGCACCGACCCGGTGGCGGTCCGCAGCGGCGTGACCACGACGTAGCCACGGTCCTCACCGTTGTTGCGGTTGCGGACCACGAACTGGTGGGCCCCGTCGAAGGTGCCGGTGGCGGTCACCCGCTGCCACTGGTCGGCGTCGACGATCACCCGGTCGAAGACCTGCTCGTACGGCTTGACCGGCGCCTGCTCGTTGCTGATGGTGGTCGCGTTGCGGGTCTCCCGCTCGGCCAGCCGCCGCAGCTGCCACTCACCGAGGTTGACGAACACGACGGCCAGCGCCACCACGAAGACGACCAGCAGCGCCCATCGCATCCACAGCCGTCGCACCACCCCAGGTTAGGCGCTGCCACCCTCCGTCGGCGGATCGGTCGCGGGTGCGGCCGTCTCGTCGAGGGTCAGCGTGGTCACACTCGCCGCGGCGGCCCCCAGGGACTGACCACGACCGACGGCCACGCCGACCAGGAAGCTGGTCAGGGGGGCGGCCAACCGCTCCACCTCGTGCGCGGAGTCGCGGGCCAGATCGAGCAGGGTGTGGATGCTGTTGTTGTCGAGCTCCACGTCGGTGATGCCGAGCTCCTCGGAGACGGCGTCCAGCCAGGTGCTGAGCTCCACGGTCTCACTCCTCGTCGTCTTGGGGCGGTTTGCTTGGATGTTCTCATGGGGCGGGTGACGCAGCGGCGGCCGGTAGTGCGGGTGGGGGCGACCCGGCCCGGGCCGGCGGTCGACCCCGTGGCGGTCGAGGAGCCGCTGGAGATCCGGCTGGACGGTCGTCCCTTCCAGGTGACGATGCGCACACCGGGTGACGACATCGACCTCGTGCACGGGCTGCTGCACAGCGAGCAGGTGATCGCCGAGGCGGCCGACGTGGTGCTCGCCCGCTACTGCGCGGGCACCGGCCCCGACGGCGTCAACACCTACAACGTGGTCGACGTGTCCCTCGGTGCCGGGGCGGTCCCGCCGGATCCGGGGCTGCAGCGCAACGTGCTGACCTCCAGCGCCTGCGGTGTCTGCGGCTCCGCCAGCATCGACGCGATCACCCGGGTGACCCGGTACGCCCCGTCGACCGCCGAGGTCGCCGGAGACGTCCTGCTGGCCGCCCCGGGGCTGGTGCGTCCGCAGCAGACCGTCTTCGACAAGACCGGGGGTGTCCACGCCGCCGCCCTGCTGGAGCGCGACGGCCGGGTCCTCTGCGTGCGGGAGGACGTCGGCCGCCACAACGCGGTCGACAAGGTGATCGGCTGGGCGCTCCGCCAGCAGCTGCTGCCGCTGACCGACGCGATCCTGTACGTGTCCAGCCGCGCCTCCTTCGAGGGCACCCAGAAGGCCGTGCTGGCCGGGATCGGCGTGCTGGTGGCCGTGTCCGCGCCCCGCTCACTGGCCGTGGAGCTGGCCGACCGGGCCGGGCTGACCCTGGCCGGCTTCGTCCGCGGGGACGCGATGAACCTCTACAGCCACGCCGGGCGGGTCCGGTCGGGGGCCCCGGTCACCGCCGGCCGGGCGGTGACATAGCGTCGGTCCCTGACGAAGGAGGCCGACATGCCTGGACACCGCACGAACCACTCCACCACCCGCGACCTGGGTCTGCTGCTGCTCCGGGTCGGGGTCGGCAGCGCCCTGTTCGCCCACGGCGCCCAGAAGCTCTTCGGCTGGTTCGGGGGCGGGGGGGTCGAGGGCACGGCCCAGTTCCTGGACTCCGCCGGCTTCGAGCCGCCCAAGCTCAACGCGGCGCTGGCCGGGGCCGGCGAGGCGGGCTCCGGGGTGCTGCTGGCGCTCGGTCTGGGCAC
>JBMDXL010000393.1:0-2245 GCA_048594465.1 Microlunatus sp.
GCCGTCGTCGATCAGCATCTGCTCGAAGATCGGGGCCTGGCGCATGAACAGCGCGTACTGCTGCGGGGTGCAGAACCCCATCACCTTCTCCACCCCGGCCCGGTTGTACCAGGAGCGGTCGAACAGGACGATCTCCCCGGCCGCGGGCAGGTGCGCGATGTAGCGCTGGAAGTACCACTGGCTCTTGTCCCGCTCGGTGGGAGTGGGCAGGGCGGCGATCCTGGCCACGCGGGGACTGAGGTACTCCGTCACCCGCTTGATCGTGCCGCCCTTGCCGGCCGCGTCCCGTCCCTCGAAGATCACCACCACCCGGGCGCCCGTGTAGCGGACCCACTCCTGCAGCTTCACCAGCTCCGACTGCAACCGGAACAGCTCGGCCTCGTAGACGTCGTCGGGGATCTTGGTCTGGTGCTTCTTGGTCACGGCGACTCCTCGTCTCAGGACCGACGTTAGCCCAGGGTCGTCGCGCCGGCCACGGTGGTCGTCGGCTCGGTCCGGACCGGGAAGCTCACCGACGCGGCGATGAAGCAGTTCCGGTGCGCGTCGTGGTGCAGGGCGTCGGCCGCGGCGATCATGGACTCCTCGGCCACGGTCACCACCGGGCGCAGCACGACCTCGGTGAACCGGCCCCCGTCGCCGACCTGCGCCATCGTCCCCGCGGCGTCGTCGGTGTAGGAGGTGACGACCACGCCGTTCACCGCGCACAGGTGCAGATAGCTCAGCAGGTGGCAGTCCGAGAGCGCCGCCACCAGTAGCAGCTCCGGGTTCCAGCGGGCCGCGTCGCCCCGGAAGGCGGGGTCCGAGGACGCCGGCAGGGTGGGTCGTCCGTCCGCCTGCAGGTCGTGGTCGCGACCGTACGCGCGGTAGCTGCTGGTGCCCTCACCCCGGTTCCCGGTCCAGGTGGTCCTGATCGCGTACGTGTGCGTGCGGGTCATCCGCGCACCCTAGTCCGCGGCCTCAGCGGGGGACGGCTCCGCCGAGGTCGGTCAGGACCCGGTCGCGGACCGCGTCCATCCGCCACACCGGAGCCGCCGCGTCCGGGCGAAGACCTGGGGTCCAGTCCCAGTCCCGGATCCGCTCGAGGATCGCGGGATCACCGGTCAGCAGGGTGACCGGGACGTCCCGACCGGCGTCCGGTCCGGCCACCACCGGAGCGGGTTGGTGATCTCCGACCATGATCACCACCAGGTCCTCGTCCGGGGTCTCGGCGAGCTGGTCGACGACACTGCTCAGGCTGTACGCCAGGGAGCGTCCGTAGTCGGCCCGGACCCGGGCCGGGTCGCGGATGAGGATCGCCTCCGGGGGCTCGGCGGCGTCGACGGCCGGCGCGAGGCCCGCGCCGTCACCCACCGCCCCCGGATCGACCAGGGTCGGGACCGGGGTCCAGGGGGCGTGGCTGGTGATCAACGGGGTCACCACCATCGACGGGGCCGCGGTCGAGCCGGTCTCCAGCATCTGGCCCGCCACGGCCAGCGTGTACTGGTCGGGCACACCCGCCCAGCCGTACGGTGGACCGGCGTACCCGAGGGTCCGGGAGTCGCGGATCTCGTCGTAGCGGTAGACCGCGCCGTCCGGCCAGGCCGAGGTGTTGCCGGGCATCAGGCCGACCGTGCGCCACCCCGCCCCGGCGAAGGCACCGGTCAGGGTGAGCCGGTCGCTGGCCACCAGCTGGCGGTACCGCTGCTGATCGTCGATCCAGAGCCCGGACAGGAGGGTGGCGTGCGCCAACCAGCTGCCGCCGCCGCTGGTGGGGGAGGTGAGATAGCCGCTCCGGGCCTGCCAGCCGGCGGCGGCGAGGCGGCGCGTGCCGGCGTCCAGCACCGGGGTCACGGTGGCGGCGATCCCTGGATCGGTCAGCGCCACCCGCCCGTAGCTCTCCACGAAGATCACCACGACCTGCTTGCCCTGCAGACCCGCGACCAGACGCTCCGGTGGCACTCCCGCGAACCGGTCGGCGGCCAGTTCGGCGTCGAACCGCTCGCGGTCGGCCAGTCCCTCCCGGACGGCCGCCACCTCGCCGATGATCTTGGCGGTGCTCGAGGCCGACGCCACCGGATAGGGCGGGACGGCGCGGACGCCGACAGCGGCCAGACCGAGCCAGCAGGCCCCGATCGCCGCCAGCGCCGGCAGGGCCGCCTCGCGGTGGCGGGTCAACGCTCCGGTCAGGCGCTGCGTCGCCCAGACCCCGGCGGTCAGGAGTGCGGCAACCACCAGTCCGGCGCCGGCCAGCACGAGCACGGCGGCG
>JBMDXL010000394.1:0-3839 GCA_048594465.1 Microlunatus sp.
CGGCGAGCCGTGCAACGCCAGCAGGACGCACCCGAGCAGCCGTCCTGACGGTGGTCGCTACGGCCGCCACCACCGCCGCGACCCGTCGGATCAGGCGAAGACCTCCGTGACGACCTCGTACGCCTGGTCGAGGTGACCCCACTCGTCGGGGTCGGGGCCGTCGTAGACCATGGCCAGCGGACCGGCGTAGCCGGCGTCCCGCAGCACCGTCAGCGACCGCCGGTAGTCCTCCAGGTCCAGGCCGCCCTCGGCCATCCGCACCTTGGCCTGGCACGTCTCGGCCAGGTGCGCGACCCGGGCCAGCTCGTCGTACTTGCCGGGTCCGCGCCAGTTGCCGAGATCGGCCAGGAACCCGACCCGGTCCTCGGTCCGCTCGAGCAACGCGATCACGGCGTCGGCGTTCGGCAGCAGCGCGTGCCAGTTCTCCGTCACCACCCGCACCTCCGGGTGCCGGTCGGCCAGGCGGCGCAGCACCGCCGCGCTGGCGTCGAGCCGCAGCGGGGTGGGCTCGGCCTTGCCGGCCACCACCCGGGCCCGCGGCGCGCCGAGGGTCGCGGCCACGTCGAGCCAGCCGCTGATCCAGTCCTCGCCCGGTGCGGCCCCGGTCGTGTCGCTGGGGTCCCCGTCGTCGATCAGGAAGCACTCCAGCTCGACCCCGGCCGCGTCCAGGGCCGCCCGCAGCTCGGCCAGGGACCCGGGATCGGTGCTGGGCAGGTAGAAGTGGGCCAGCTGGAACGCCCCGTACCCGCGCCGGGCCAGCTCCCCGGGCAGATCGAGCAGGGCCAGCCCCCCGCCGCCGCCCGCCGGCAGACCGCCCATCGGCATCGCCCCGGCGGCGACGAAGGACCCGAGGGTGCGGTGCAGAGCCCAGCTGTGGACGGCTTTGGTGGGAGCAGGACGGTCGGTGGCGGTCACCCCCCGACCCTAACGGTGAGCGGTCGGGCGCTCCGGGCGGTCAGCGAACCCGGCGCCGGTAGACGACCCCGGCGCCCAGGTAGGCAGCGACACCGATGACCACCAGCCAGGCCAGTGCGACCCAGATCTCGGAACCGACCGGCTGCCCGGCGAACAGGGCCCGGAGGGTGTCGACGATCGAGGTGACCGGCTGGTGCTCGGCGAACCAGGCCACCGGACCGGGCATCGTCGCGGTCGGCACGAAAGCGGAGCTCAGGAAGGGCAGGAAGATCAGCGGGTAGCTGAAGCCGCTGGCGCCGTCCACGGTGGTGGCTGACAGCCCCGCCACGACGGCGATCCAGGTCAGCGCCAGGATGACCAGCACCAGGATGCCGAGCACGGCGAGCCACGCGGCCACCGACGCCCCGGTCCGGAAGCCCATGATCACCGCGACGCCGATCACCAGCGCGACGGCGGCCAGGTTCGCGACCAGCGACGTCAGCACGTGGGCCCACAGCACGCTGGAGCGGGCGATCGGCATCGAGCGGAAGCGCTCGACGATGCCGCTCTGCAGATCGAGGAACAGCCGGTAGGAGGTGTAGGCCACCCCTGACGCGATGGTGATCACCAGGATGCCGGGCAGCAGGTAGCTGACGTACGGCTGACCGGAGTCGATGTCGATCGCCCCGCCGAAGACGTACGTGAACAGCAGCATCAGCGCCACCGGGGTGATGGCCGTGGTGACGATCGTGTCGGGACTGCGGACGATGTGGCGCAGCGACCGGCCGGTGAGGACCCGGGTGTCGCCGAGCACGTGGGTGGTCATGACGGGGTCTCCTCAGCCGGCTCGGTGCGACCGACGAGGGCCAGGAAAACGTCCTCGAGGGAAGGTTGTTTCGGCACGTACGCGACCTCGGCCGGCGGGAGCAGGGCCTGGAGCTCGGCCAGCGTGCCGTTCTGGATGATCGTGCCGCCGTGCAGGATGGCGATCCGGTCGGCCAGGTGCTCGGCCTCCTCCAGGTACTGCGTGGTCAGCAGCACCGTGGTGCCGCCGCGGGCGAGGTCCTGCACGGTCTGCCAGACCGCGTTCCGCGCCTCCGGGTCGAGACCGGTAGTCGGCTCGTCCAGGAAGATGATCGGCGGGTCGCCGATCAGGCTCATCGCGATGTCCAGCCGGCGGCGCATCCCGCCGGAGTAGGTGCCCACCCGTCGGTCGGCCGCATCGGTCAGCCCGAAGCGGGCGAGCAGGGCGTCGGCGACGGACGCGGGGTCGGTCAGGTGCCGCAGCCGGGCCACCAGCACCAGGTTCTCCCGACCGGTCAGGATCTCGTCGACCGCCGCGAACTGGCCCGTGAGGCTGATCGACTGCCGCACCTCCGCGGGCCGTTCGGCGACGTCGGCACCGTTCACCACGGCCCGGCCGGCGTCGGGCGTGACGAGCGTCGACAAGATCTTGACCAGGGTCGTCTTACCGGCCCCGTTGGAACCGAGCAGGGCCACGATGCTCCCCGCGCTCACCTCCAGGTCGACCCCCCGCAGGACGGGCAGGTCCTTGAACGACTTCTCCAGCCCCCGCACCCGGATCGCGGCTGTCTCCCGGACGCCGTCGGTGCCTCGGACCTCTGTCGCGCCGGTCATGGCTGCTGGTCCTTCTCGGCGGCCTCGACTGCCGCCGTCAGCCGGGCGCGCTCCTTGTCGATCCAGTGCGTGCCCGTGTACGAGTGGCAGAACGTCTCCGCGAAACCGACCGGGTCGTCCCCGACGATCTCGCCGATCGGGGTGGCGTCGGCAGCGGCCCGTTCCCACAGGTCGACGAAGTCCTCCAGCAGGGTCACGACGGTGTCGCCGTCCACGATCCCCGCGTAGTAGGCGAAGTAGCGCTGGAAGGCCTTGGCCGAGGAGCGGTACGGCTCGGGCAGGGCCTCGATCCGCGCCTTCTGCCGGCGGTAGCTCCGCTTCTGCTCCAGCGGTCCGGTGACCAGCTCGAGCCACTTGGTGTTCACGATCGTCCTCCTTCGTGGAGCTGTGCGAGACGTTCGGTGAGGAAGCTCCAGGTCCTCCAGAACTCATCCAGCTGGTCGCGCCCGGTGGCGTTGAGCGAGTAGACCTTGCGCGGCGGGCCCTTCTCCGACGGCACCTTCTCCACGTCCACGAGACCGCGCCGCTCGATCCGGATCAGCAGGGCGTAGACCGTGCCCTCGACCAGGTCGGTGAAGCCCTGCTCCCGCAGGCTCGCGGTGATCTCGTAGCCGTACGCGGGGCGGCGGGCCAGGATCGCCAGCACGATGCCTTCGAGCGTGCCCTTGAGCATCTCCGTCATCTGGTTCCCCATGCGGCATCCTCGCTACTCTTTGTCGCTGACTACTAGTAGACGGTAACACTGAGTACCGGTACCTAGCAACACCAAATACTGATCTGTTCCCAGGTCCCCTGGAGACGGCGGCACTGGCTGCCGGTTCCTGGCCCCGGACGGGGGAGGACCGGCAGCCGGTACTGCTGATGGGTGGCTGGACTAGCCGACCAGGGCGCTCAGCGGGGTCGCGGGGCGGCCGGTCAGCTCGGCGACCGCGTCGGTGGTCAGACCCATGAAGCCCTCGCGGGTGGCCGTGCCGAAGGAGGCGAACAGCTCGGCCACCGGCTGCGGCAGTCCGGCCGCCACCAGCCCGGCCACGTACGCCTCGTCGGTGACGTCGACGACCTCGACCGGCGTCCCGCCGATCTGCCCGGCCAGTGCGGCCAGGTCGGCGGTGGAGACCCCGGCCGGTCCGGTGATGTCGTAGACCTGGGCCGGCTCGGGCAGCAACAGGGCCGCCGCAGCGGCCGCCGCGCAGTCGGTCCGGGTGACGTACGCGGTCAGTCCGGCACCGGCGTTGGTGACCAGCCGGCCGCTGGCGGCCGCCTGCTGCAGCGTCGGCAGCTGGAACTCGGCGTACAGGTTGTTGCGC
>JBMDXL010000395.1:0-9024 GCA_048594465.1 Microlunatus sp.
GCGGACCTCGCGCACCTCGGCCGCCTCCGCCTCGGTGCCCAGGATCACCCCGGTGAACGGATGGCGGTCCAGGAAGTCGCGCAGACCCCCCACGGCGGCCAGGCTGTCCACGCCGTCGCTGTCCACGGTGTTGACCAGGGCCGCGGCCTCGACCAGCGACACCTCGGTGTCATGAGTGAAAATCATCTTGACTCGTGACACCCCCTTCTCCTAGTGTCATCAGCATAACCGCGTTTGCTGATGACAGGACGTAACCCGTGACCGCCACCGTGCCCGCGACCCCACTCGTCGCCGGCAGCACCACCGTAGACGTCCGCACCGGGCTGCCGATCGCCCTGTGCTCGGCGGCCGCCTTCGCGCTGTCAGGGTCCCTGGCCAGCAGCCTGCTGGTCACCGGCTGGTCCCCGGCGGCGGTCGTCGCGGCCCGGGTGGGTGGCGCGTTCCTGGCCCTGCTGATCCCCTGCCTGCTGCTCCTCCGCCGGATCGGTCTGCCCACCGGGCGGGCCACCGGTCGGATGGTCGCGTACGGGATCGTCGCCGTCGCCGGCGCCCAGCTCTGCTACTTCAGCGCGGTGCAGCACCTCTCGGTCGGAGTCGCCCTGCTGCTGGAGTACCTGGCGCCCGTGCTGCTGATCGGCTTCTTCTGGTGGCGCCGCGGCCAGCGGCCGAGCGCGGCCAAGCTGGTCGGGGCGGCGCTGGCCATGGCCGGTCTGGTGCTGGTCCTCGAC
The DNA here is from genome assembly GCA_048594465.1 of Microlunatus sp. GTDB lineage: Bacteria > Actinomycetota > Actinomycetes > Propionibacteriales > Propionibacteriaceae > Microlunatus. The sequence goes on from JBMDXL010000395.1 coordinate 729, forward strand.
CTGACCGGCGACGTCCGGGTCAGCCTGGTGGGGGTGCTCTGGGGTCTGGGGGCGGCCCTGTGCCTGTGCGTCTACTTCGTCCTGTCCGAGGGCGGCGGCTCGTCGGCCCCGGCGCTGCTGCTGACCACCGTGGGCACCGGGGTCGGGGCGCTGGTGCTGCTGCTGGCCGGGCTGGTCGGCGTCGTGCCGCTCACCGTCGCCTCCGCGCCGGTGACCATCGCGGCGCAGGCTCTGCCCTGGTGGGTGCCGATCGCAGCCCTCGCCCTGGTGTCGGCGGCGCTGGCGTACGTCACCGGGATCGAGGCAGTGCGTCGCCTCGGCAGCTCGATCGCCTCGTTCGTCGCGCTCTCGGAGGTGATCTTGGCGGTGGTGTTCGCGGCCCTGCTGCTGGGTCAGATCCCGACACCGGTCCAGGTGGTGGGCGGGATCTTGATCCTGGCCGGGATCGCTACCGTGCAGGCACGTCCGGGCGCTCTGGGACCGCTGTCGGGACGCCGGCCCCGCCGGTCCTGAGCAGACGGTGGGCCGGCAGCATCGACAGCGCCGCGACCACGCAGCCGACGGCCGACAGCCCGAGGATGAGCTGGTAGGGCCACAGACCCACCAGCACCGCCCCGGCGGCGATCGACGCGGTGGTCGGGACCGTGCCGATCATGTCGTAGCCGGCGGCCACCCGGCCCATCACCGCGTTCGGCGTGCAGCGCTGCAGCAGGGTGGCGATGGCCACGCCGAGGACGGGCAGGCCGACCCCGACCAGCCCGAACCCGAGCAGGGCCGTCGGCAGGGCGGGGACCGTGCAGAGTCCCGCACCGGCGGCGACCACCAGCAGCCCGATCACGATCAGGATCGGCTCGTCCAGCCGGCGGATGGCAGCGCTGACGGCCAGCCCGCCGACGACCGCGCCCGCCCCCTGCACGCTGACCAGCACCCCGACGAACTCCGGCGGCCGCTGCAACCCGTCGCCGACCAGGGCGTACACGGTCGGTTCCACCATCCCGATCGCCACCGAGAACACCACCGTGGTCACCGCGAGCCGACGCAGCAGCGGAGACGCCCACAGGTGCCGCAGCCCGGCGGTCAGCTCGACCTGGAACGGCACCACCACACGGGCCGCCCGGATCTCGCGGTGCCGCAGGAACAGCAGGACCACCGACGCCAGCACCAGGATGATCGCGTCGAGCGTGGCCACCCACCGGCCGCCCGCGTACGCGAACAGCCCGGCGCCGACCAGCGGACCGATCAACCGCAGCCCCTGCCGCACCGTGGCCAGCAGGCCGTTGGCCGGTCCGACCAGGTCCAGCGGCAGCATCGACTGGACCAGCCCGGACAGGGCGGCGTTGAACATCACGCCGCTGAAGCCGTACCAGACAGCCACGGCGAACAGGATCCACAGCTGATCGGCGTCGTGGACGAGCCAGAGCGAGGACACCACCGCCGCGGTGACCAGGTTGAGACCGATCATCACCGCCCGGCGGGGCAACCGGTCGACCACGACCCCGGCGAACGGGGCCAGCAGACCCGGGGCGACCATGGCGAACACGGTCAGACCGGCGAGCGCGTTGCTGCCCGTGAGGGTCTTGGCCCAGATGCCGAACACCAGCAGCAGGGTCCAGTCGCCGAACATGGCCAGCGTCTGGGCGGCCAGCAGCAGCCGGAAGTCGCGATGCCCCAGGAGCTCACGCATCCGAGCGCTCTCCACGTCCGTCGGATCGCGGCATCAGGTAGGTGAGCACGTCGACCAGCCGGGCGTCGGGCGGGGCGTCACCGTCGAAGGTGCGCCGCTGGAACGGGACCAGGAGCGATGCGATCGCGTCGCCGAGGTCGACCAGCTCCTGCTCGGTCAGCCGGAGTGCCCAGTCGGAGGTCTGCGCGGCCTCGCGCCAGGGGTCGGTGGACCGGCGCTGGCGGTAGCGCCGGATGCGGTCGATGTTGCGGCCGTCGATCACGGTGCCCAGGGCCTCGGCCGCCGACCGCTCGGCCGGTGAGCCGCCGCCCTCGAACTGGTTGCCGACCGGGACCCAGCGCCACGGACGGTTTCGGCCCTGTCCCCCGTCGGCCTCCTCGACGAAGCCGAACCGGGCCAGCTGCCGCAGGTGGTAGGAGCAGGACGCCGGCGAGTCGTCCAGACGGGTGGCGCACTGGCTGGCGGTCAGCGGACCGTCGGCGATCAACAGGTCGATGAGCTCCATCCGCCGGGGGTGCGCGAGCGCGCGCAGCTGATCGGCCCTCTGCAGCCGCCGGACCGGCAGTCCGTGGTCCTCCACGATCTCGGGCTGCACCGCTCGTCGCTCGCTCATAGTCGAAAGATATCTTTCGAAAGACTTCCTTTCAAGTGGCGGGTCCCGGTCGCGCCCGCGCCGTAGACTCCCCCGGTGCCGAACCGACCTGCCGCCAGCGGCGTGGTGATCGCGGGCACGTCGTCGGACGCGGGGAAGTCGCTGGTGGCCACGGGTCTGTGCCGGGCGTTGCGCCGGCGCGGGATCGACGTGGCCCCGTTCAAGGCCCAGAACATGTCCAACAACTCGATGGTCTGCGCCGACGGGTCGGAGATCGGCCGGGCCCAGTACCTGCAGGCCCAGGCGGCCCAGGTGGAGCCGACGTCGGCGATGAACCCGGTGCTGCTGAAGCCGGGCTCGGACCGGCGCAGCTTCGTGGTGCTGCGCGGGCAGCCGTACGGGACGCTGGAAGCCGGGCAGTACGCCACCGGCCGGAGCGCCCTGCGCGATGCGGCCTTCGCCGCCTACGAGGAGCTGGCCGGCGACCACCAGCTGGTCGTCGCGGAAGGAGCCGGCTCTCCCGCCGAGATCAACCTGCGGGCCGGCGACTACGTCAACCTCGGTCTGGCCCGCCGCTTCGACCTGCCGATGGTGGTGGTCGGCGACATCGACCGCGGGGGCGTGTTCGCCTCGCTGTACGGGACCGTCGCCCTGCTCGAGCCGGACGACCGGGCAGCGGTGCGCGGCTACCTGATCAACAAGTTCCGCGGCGACCGTACGGTGCTGGAGCCGGGTCTGGCCATGCTGGGCGAGCGCACCGGACTGACCTGCCTCGGGGTGCTGCCCTGGTTGCCGGGAGTCTGGCTCGACGCCGAGGACACGCTCGAGGTGGGTGCGTGGCGGTCATCGGCGGCCGGCGCTCGTGAGCATGATCGGCTGCGGGTGGCGGTCGTCCGGCTGCCGCGGGTGTCCAACATCACCGACGTCGAGGCGCTGGCCGCGGAGCCGGGGGTGGACGTGCTCGTCACCACTGATCCCCGGGTGGTGGCCGACGCCGACCTGGTCGTGCTGCCGGGCACCCGCACCACCGGCGCCGACCTGGGCTGGCTGCGGGACACCGGTCTGGCCGAGGCGGTGCGGCGACGGGCCGCTCAGGAACGACCGGTGCTCGGCATCTGCGGTGGCTACCAGATGCTGGGGCACACCATCGAGGACACCGTGGAGAGCGGCGTCGGCCCCGTCGACGGGCTCGGTCTGCTGCCGACGGCCGTACGGTTCCAGGAGACCAAGACCCTCGGCCGGCCCGGCGGGGAGTGGCGCGGTCACCCGGTGGCCGCGTACGAGATCCACCACGGCGTCGCCCACCGGGAGGGTGACGGCCGGGCCGAGCCGTTCCTCGACGGCTGGCGGGCCGGGTCGGTGTGGGGCACGATGTGGCACGGGACGCTGGAGAACGACGCGTTCCGGCGGGCCTGGCTCACCGAGATCGCTGCCGTGGCAGGGATCGACTGGCGGCCAGGGACGGACGCTCCCGCGTTCGGGGACCGGCGCGAGTCCATGATCACGATCATGGCCGACGCGGTCGAGGAGCACCTGGACCTGGACACCCTGCTGGGCTGGACGCGGGTGGGCGGGTGATCACCGTGCTCGCCGTCGGGATCGGCAGCGGCAACCCGGCGCACCTGACCGCGGAGGCGGTGACTGCGCTGAACCGGGTGGACGTGTTCCTGGTGGCCGACAAGCGTGCCGAGACCCGCGACCTGGCGGCGATCCGGACCGATCTGTGCCGAGCGGTGATCGCCGACGGCGACTACCGGGTGGTCGAGGTCGCCGACCCGACCCGGGAGCGCGATCCCTCGGGCTACCGGGAGGCCGTGGCGGACTGGCACGCTCGCCGCGCCCGGGCGTACGCCGATGTGATCAGCCGCGAGCTGCCCGACGGTGGCACGCTCGGCTTCCTGGTCTGGGGCGATCCGGCCTTCTACGACAGCACGCTGCGGATCGTGGAGCAGATCCGCGACAGCGGGGTGGACCTGGCGCTCGAGGTGTTCCCGGGGATCAGCAGCATCCAGCTGCTGGCCGCCCGGCACCGGATGATCCTGAACACCGTCGGCGGACCCGTCCACGTCACCACCGGACGCCGGCTGGTCGAGGAGTTCCGTCCGGACCTGGGCACGGTGGTGGTGATGCTCGACGGCGACCTGGCCTGCGCCGGCCTCGTCGACGCGCACCCCGACCTGGAGATCTGGTGGGGTGCCCAGCTCGGCCTGGCCGACGAGACCCTGGTGCACGGTCGGTTGGCCGACGTGCTGACCGAGATCACCGAGCGCCGCGCCGCCCTCCGGACCGCACGCGGCTGGGTGATGGACGTGTACGCCCTGCGCGCCGGGGTCACACACGGGAGTTAGGTCCATTGCGCGTGTTAATGCCTCGCTGTCACCGTGGACGCACCAGTCACACGGCAACGGGGAGAGCATCGTGGAGAGCGCAGAACACGCCTGGATCGGCGACCAGATCACCTTCACGCTCCCCCGGGACGACGTCCGGCGGGCCGCCGGCTACCGGCTGAGCACCGGAGGCAGCAACAGCCTCACGTACGGCCAGCTGATCGCCCTGGGGGGCGACTTCTACGGGGTGGTGGGGAAGCCGATAGCCACGTCGGACGACCCGAAGGAGACGTTCCTCACCGCGTGGCGATCGCTGGTGACGGCGGGGCAGGAGACCATCGACATCCTCGCGGTGATGCAGCAGGAGATCGCCGCCCTCGCGGCGGCCAAGGCGGCCGGCCTCGAACCGTCGACGGCCTACGAGAAGCTCGGCGACACCCTCTCGGCGGAGTGGAACAAGATCACCGGGGGCGGTCTGCCCGGCAACTCGTGGCTGCCCTTCGGCCGCTATCTCAACCTCGCGGCGGAGAACTTCGACCACTTCACCCACTTCGCCGTCACGGCCTACCGCGCCGGCCACGAGGTCGCCATGGAGGCGGCCCGGGAAGCGGCCGCGGGCAACGACGAGCAGCGGCTGGAGCAGGCGTACGCGATGAACGCCTTCGCCGACCACTTCCTCACCGACCTGTTCTCGGCCGGTCACATGCGGGTTCCCCGCAAGGAGCTCTACGACCAGGTCACCACGCCCATCCCGAACTTCAGCGGGAGCCTCGGCAGCTACCTCACCCGCTACATGCACAACGAGGACTCCTACCGCGGCCTGCACGTGACGAACGCGCTCGGCGACGCGTGGACCGCGTACGGGGACAAGCGGCTCCTCGATCGGGCCAGTGCCGCCAACGCCGCGATGGTGACCAAGGCCGTGCAGGCATCGGCCGACGACATCTGGGTGGCCGCACAGACCGGCGAGATGCGCTTCAGCGCGCTGCAGGTCATCCCCGACCTGTCCCGTCTGCTCGACGTCCGGGACGGGATCAAGAACCCGGCAACGGCGCAGAACTTCTCGCCGCTGTTCCGGATGCAGGACGGCAAGCTGGCTCGTCGCACCGACGTCACCAACCGCAACGACTTCAGCTGGACCACTGACTGGTGGGGCTGGACGACCTTCCTCGCCCTGATGCAGGACCACCACTACGAGCACGCGATGTGCACCATCCTGGCCACCGGCGAGGAGGTGGGCTGGCTGGCCAGCGCGCAGGACAGCCCGAAGATCGTCAAGGACGAGAAGGACGCGCATGGCGTGGTCTGGTCGTTCGAGGGCGAGAAGCTCTACCTGCGCAAGGACACCTCGGGCGGTGACCGGTACCTCGGGCTGGGCTCGCGGAACTACGCCAGCTGGGGACTCGGCACCTCGGGCGGCTGGCGGAACCCGGTGGTGTTCGGCAAGGACGGCACGATCGCCCTCGCCGAGGACCCTAAGCGCAAGCTCTTCCTGGACAACGACGACTGGCTGTCCTGGACGCACGGCCCCGACAAGGACTTCCCGACCATCGTCTCGGTCGATCTGCCGCTGTGGACCCCGGAGCAGGACGGCACGGAGCGGCCGGGCGTCTGAACCGGCTCAGGCGGCGGGGGCAGCAGGCGTGGCGGTGTGCCAGACCTGGTGGGCCCAGTGGCGGTCGCCGAGCAGGAGGGTGCCTTGGTTGGTGGTGAGCGCGATCAGGCCGTCAGGAGATCGCCACAGAGGTCGCCCGGCGGCTCACGGAAGGACTGAACGGCCACACCGAGGCGGGGTGCTGCACGGTCATCGCGTGACGGAGTCGGGCGGGGATCTCGTACGCATCGATCGGGGCGACAGCGGCGGGGTCGAGGACCGGCCGGATGGTGATCGTCGGGTCGGCCTGGGTGAGCCACTGCCGGAACTGGTCGAGGGTGACCGGGCCGTCGCTGGTGCGGACCACGCCGTGCTGGTCGATCAGGGTGTGGTCGGTGAGGTGGACGTTGATCACCACGCGGGGCCCGCACGCCTTCACCTCGGTCTCGGTGAACGGCCGGAGGTCGAACCCGACCCTGCTCACCGGCAGTCCGGACGCGGTCTGGCCGTTGTCGGACGCTGCTTCGCGAAGGTCTGTCGTCACCGGCTGCTCGGTGGGCTCGGCGTGATCGTGCTGAGCCGCGTACCAGGCGAGGTCGGTGTCGTCGATCGGCGGTTCCTCCGGCTCACCATGATCACCGGAGAGCTGTTGGCTGGTCCAGCAGTCGTCGTCGAGATCGTCGAAGCCGGGTTGGTGGACGTTGCCGTGCCGGTCGGTCTCCCACCCCGCTGTCGGCAGGTCCGCCGCCCACGGATCGGTCGGGTCCGCCTGATGCGCGGCGACCCGCTCGTCCGGTGTCGGCACCGTGTCCGGGTCGTCGGCGTGGCGGGCCAGCAGGTCCCGCAGCCGTGGCTGGCAGGCGATGATCCCGATCGCCCTGGACCGGCGGACCGCGACCGGCTCCTCGTCACCGTCGTCGGCCAGACACTCAGCGACCCGGTCCACCAACGCCAGGAACGCAGCCGCGTCGCCGGCCTCGACCCGCGCGACCAGGGTCCGCAACCCGTCGCTGGACTGGGTGGCCCGGACATCCCGCTGGGCGGCCGCCCGCGCCACCCTCCGCTGATAGGTGGCCTCGTCGACCTGCAACAGCGTGGCGTCCAGCAGCTTCTCGAACCGGCCCCAGGCCAGCAGCTCGACCTGCCCGGCGACCACCGCATCGACCGCGGCCGCGGCGACCGGCCCGAGCTCGCTGGTCCGACGGGCGATCTCGCGGGCCTTCCACCCCCACACCTCCCCGGCGACCACCCGGTCCCACAACCGGGGCAGCCGGTGCCGGATCGTCAACGCGTCCCCGATCAGCAACCGCGCCGAGGTGACGCTGCTCTGCTGCGCCAACGCCAGCGACGACGGGCACGTCTCCGCCACCACCGGGGTGCCCAACGGACCCATCCGCACCAGCCGGTCCACCAGCACCGACCGGCCCGCCGCCTGGTCAGGGTCGCCGGTGTCACCGTGACAGTCCGCCCACGCCGCCGCCAACCGCAGCTTGCGACACCCGGCCCGCCGCTCCGCCGCCATGGTGTCCGACACGAGGTCCAGCAGCGCACTCGGGTCACCGAGCGACTCCTCCAACCACGCCTCGAACATGTGTACGATTCTACCGTCAGATGCCGCGCCAGTCCAGACCCAGAAGCGATGAGATCCGTTATCCAGCAGGGACATCGGGACTCCGCTCCTCCGCCGGCAGGGCCCGTGGGCGGACCAAGCCGTGCGCATCTCGGCGTGGACCGAGCCCGGGTGCTCGGCCCGCGGTGCCGGGTGGCGTACCAGTGATCGACGGCCTCCCCCAGCGTGCGTCCGCCTTCGGCGATGAACGTCCGCATCGGTTCGTCGAAACGCACCAGCGGGCCAGCTCCGCTCCACTGAGGCTCGTGGACAGCGGAGGACGGCAGGCAGCATCGGTGATCACGACCGCCAGCCTTCCGATCACCACCGACGTGAACGATGCTGGCTCGATGACCGATGCCGAGCTCCGCCGGATCTTCGACGAGGACGCCCGGCTGTACGACCGGGCGCGCCCGGACTACCCGGCCGCGGTGATCGACGACCTGGTCGAGCTGACCGGCCTCGGCCCTGGCACCCGGGTGGTGGAGAT
>JBMDXL010000396.1:0-1921 GCA_048594465.1 Microlunatus sp.
GCGAAGCGCGGCGCGCCTCGAAGGGGGCGGGCCGCGCCCATGGCGTGACCGCCGAGGGCGCGGGTGGCCATCATGGCCAGCTCGCCCCGCACCCAGGCTCGGGTTCCGTCGACCGCCTGCCGGGGACGCGGGTCGTCGGGCACCTCGATCTCGAACAGCCCGAGCACGTGCTCGGCGCACACCGCCGCCCAGAGGGCGAGCCGGTGGTGGTCGGCCTCGGTCAGCGAACCACCCCGCCGTACGGTGACCAGCCGCGGGTCCCGGGTCTCGGGCAGGATCACCGCGTGCTCCGCAGGTGGTCGAGGAAGTCGGCCAGGTCGGCCCACAACGCCAGGCGGAGCGCAAGCGACATGCCGTTGTTCGCCCCGGACGGCCCGGGTAGGACGAACGCCGGCACCCCGGCCACCGTCCACGGCTGCTCGCCGTAGTCCTTGGGCAGGCGGTGGCCGACGCCCCGGGCGTACCAGGCGGCCGCGGTCTTGCTGACGAACGCCACCACCATCGGTCCGACCCCGGTGATCGCCCGGTCCAGCTCACGCCAGAAGATCACGGTCTCCGGTTCGCGACCGGGCACCCGGACCCGCTCGATCACCAGGTCCGTCAGCCCCACCCCGAGAGCGGGCATCCGGTCCACCCGGTCGGGATCCAGCCGCTCGGGGACCAGTCCACTGCCCTCGAGCAGCTCGTAGAACCGGTTGCCGGGACCCGCGTAGTACTGCGCGGGGCGCCGTCCCCGACCCACGGTCCCGGCGATCACCACCGGCAGACCCGTACGCAGCAGGGTGCGGTCGGGTTCGGGGCTCAGCGAGTCCAGGGCAGTCATGATCACCGCCATCTCAGCAGACCCACGGCCTCGGACGGCACGTCCCCCGCCCGCAGACGTACGGCTGGTTCCCGGCACCCCGGCGTCGCCGCAGCCCCGCGCGGGGTCGTGGGCCTGACCGAACGGATCGGGAGGGGTGCGCCGCACCGCACCTAGGATGAGGGTCATGGCGACCTGGGAGGACGGGCCGGAGTACGCGCCCCTCGAACGACCCGACGAGTTCGCCGACCCCTCCGCCGCCACTGTGGGCCTGGCCGCCCCGCCGCAGGTGCCGCCACCCCCACCGGCCCCCACCGAGCGCCCGGTCTTCGACGACCCCGGACGACCGGTGCCCTCGCTGGCCAGCCTGGTGCCGGCCCCGCCGGCCGAGCGCGACCCACAGCTGCCGTTCGACGTGGCCACCAGCCTGGTGACCGCGGAGTCCTCGGCCTGGGCCTCCACCCACTGGGCCGGGCCCCCGTCGCCGGGGCAGCCGCCGGCCGCACCCGTCGCGACCGGCCCGACGGCGGTCCCGTACGGCCAGCACCCCGGCAACGGCCAGCATCCGGGATCGACCGTCGGCAACGGTCAGCACCCTCCGACCCCCGCCGGTCCCGTCCCCGTCGGCTACCCGCCGCCGGAACCGTCGACCCTCTACGGACAGGGCGCGTACGGCCAGGTCCCCGACGGCCCGACCACCTGGCCCGGTCATCCGACGGCGGGATCCTCCGGCCAGCCCTACCCGCCGCCCGGCCAGCCTCTCTCGCCGGCCCAGCCCGGCGCGAACGGGCCCTTCCCGGCGCCGGGGACACCCCAGTGGTTCTCTCCGGGCGGCTACCCGCCGGCGATGCCGCCCACCCCGCCCCCGAACGCCCGGACCGTGCTCACCGCGGTGACCCCCGGTGTCGGGATCGGTCTGGTGATCGGCGGGTTCATCGCCACCCTCGCCCCGGTCACCCTCGTGGTGGCGTTCCTGCTCTCCAGCCGGATGACGTACGGACGCAAGGCGACCCGCACCGCGTTCGCCGCCGTGCTCGCCTTCCTCGGTCTGGTCGGGTTGCTGTCGCTGATCACCGCGGACGGGGCGTTCTCGCAGTGGTGGGACACCGTGGCCGCCTG
>JBMDXL010000397.1:0-3336 GCA_048594465.1 Microlunatus sp.
GCCGGCCCCGAGCCGGCTCCCGCCGCCGCGTGCTCCGTGGTTGGCTGAGATCGTGGTCACCCACCCGCTCTGGCGCCCCTTCGCTCCGGAGGCGAACGCCGAGCGGCAGACCGCTCGGGTCGCTCGCCGCCAGACAGCCCCGGGTCCGCCCCGGCAGCACGACGACCGATGGCGTGGCCAGTACGTCGAGGTGCGGGACCTGATCATGGCGGTCCTGGCGGACCTCGTGCTGGCCGTCGGCCACGTGGGCTCGACCGCCGTGCCCGGACTGGTCGCCAAGCCCGTGATCGACATCGACCTGACCGTCGCGGACGCCGAGGACGAAGCGAGCTCCGTCCCGCGGCTGCAGACCGTGGGCTCCCGTCTGGTCTTCCGGGACGACCTCGGCGGCGCCGGCCCCCGAGGACCGCTCGCCCGTCAGAGCGGGGTCTGGCGGAGGGAGTCCAGGTCGGCGCGCCAGCGGTCGGGCCAGCCGGCCGCCACCCAGCCGGCGTGCGGCTGATGGCCCTCGGCCCCGAGCAGCTCGACCTCCGCGACGGCCTGAGCGTGCCGGGTCACCGCCGCGTCGACCACGTCGACCGGATCTGACCAGCCGTAGCCGTCGAGGAACGCCTCCGCCCGGGCGCGCCGATCCGGCGGGCCGACGAAGCCCCGACTCCGGACCTCGGCCTCGTCGGCGTTGACCGGGGTGAACCAGAGCAGGCCGTACGCCACGTCGCTCATCGGTGCTGCGGGACGGGCGCCGTCCCAGTCGAACAGCCCGACGGCACGACCGCCGCGCCAGGCGAAGTTGGCCGGCTGCGGATCTCCGTGGCAGACGACCGGGCCCCCGGCGGACGGCACCGACCACCGGGCCCCGGCGGGCGGTCGCCAGTCGAGAGTGGCCTCGTGCACCTGCCGCAGCAGGACTCCCGCGCTGCGGACGCCGTCCAGACCGAGCTGATGGGGCCACGCGTCGGTGCCAGCCGCACCGGGGACCAGTCGGACCTGCTCCTCGCGGTCGTCGTACCCCAGGGGCTCGGGCACGGGCAGACCGCGGGCGTGCAGGTGCGCCAGGAGGGCGTGGACCGTCGGTGTCCACGGCTTGCGCGGGCGGAGGACGATCTCGCCCCGGATCCGTACGACCCTGTCCCCGACCACCGCCTCATCCTAGGAGTCGACCTGCCGACCAGGGTCCTGCCGGACCCTCGAGAAGCGCTCCGCCGATCGGCGCACCGGGTGGTCAGCAGAAGATGTCGAGCAACCGACGGCACTTCGGGGGATCCCAGGTCAGTCCACGGGCCAGACCCCACACGAGGTAGGACATCGACCGGATCACGATCCAGCTGCGAGCACGGTCGGACGGCACGCCGGCAGCCTTCCCGAAGGCGTCGACGAGGGATCGCACCTCGGCGTCGGTGGGCACCTCGTCCAGCCGGGACCACAGGACCCGGCCCACGTCGTACTCGGGATCACCACGCAGGAGGACCGGGTCGACCACCAGCCACGGCGCGCGGTCGGCCGCCAGGACCTGTTCGCAGTGCAGGTCACCGTTCACCGACAGCGCGGGTGGCCGGGTGCGGGCCAGCTCGTCGGCCAACCGCAGGGACGTGGTCAGCTGGGTGCGCGGCGTCGGGCACCCCGTGTCCCGCCAGTGCGCCTCGGCGGTGGCTGCGTGCTCCGCCGCCAGGTCGGCGGTCGACGTCGCGCCCGGCCGAGCCGGCACCGCCAGCTGCGTGACCAGGTCGGCGATCACCGGGACGGCCGCGGCCAGGGGCTCGGACTGCAGACTCCGCGAGACCGACAGACGCTCCAGCAGCAGGGCGCGCGCGGCGACGTCGACGTCGTACAACCGGACCGTCCCGCGACCGGCCCACCAGCTCAACGCGGCGGCCTCGTCGCTGATGTCGTCGCCCGGCGGCGCCAGCCGCAGAGCGGCCACGGTGTGCGCCGTGCGGACCGGGACCACCAGGGCGTTCGAGCCGTGCCGTGGAACACCGTCGACCTGCAGGTTCCAGCGCTCGCACTGCTCGGTCACCAGCATGGGCAACCGGTCGAGCCAGGCGCGGCCGGGCTCGTCGTGCCACCAGCGGGGCATCTGCCGGAACGACTCGGGGACGGTGATCATCGCGACCTCAGGGTAGGGACCGTCGCGGCGGTCGTCGGCACGAACCCCGACGCAGGACGCCTGTTCGCCCACGGTGAACGAGGAACAACACGCCTCGGACCAGCCTTGAGTGGATGTCGCTCAACCCTACGAGCGACCTTCGATCCTGGAGGCACCTGCATGACCACGACGCAACTTCCTGTTCTCTTCCTGACCGATCTGGTCGTCCTCCCCGGCATGGTCGTGCCGATCGAGCTCGACGACACCGCCCGGGCCGCTGTCGACGCGGCGCGGGCCAGCAGCGACGACGAGCTGCTCGTCGCTCCCCGCCTCGAGGACCGCTACGCGCGCTACGGCGTGGTGGCCACCATCGTGCAGCTGGGGCGCACCGCCACCGGCCAGTCGGCGGCGGTGATCCGGGCCGAGCGCCGGGTCAAGATCGGCTCCGGCGTCACCGGTCCCGGCGCCGCCCTGTGGGTCGAAGCCGAGGACGTGCTGGAGGACGCGGACGACTCCGACGCCGTCCGCACGCTGGCCAGCGACTACAAGGCGCTGGTGATCGCGTCGCTGCAGCGTCGGGACGCCTGGCAGGTCATCGAGACCGTGAACCGGGTCACCGACCCGTCCAACCTGGCCGATCTGGCCGGCTACGCGCCGTACCTGACCGATGAGCAGAAGATGCAGCTGCTGGAGACGCCGGATGTCGCCGAGCGGCTGACCGCTCTGATCGGCTGGACCAAGGACCACCTCGCCGAGATCGAGGTGAACGACAAGATCGCCTCCGACGTCCGCGAGGGGAGGGACAAGAGCCAGCGCGAGTTCCTGCTCCGTCAGCAGCTGCACGCCATCCGCAAGGAGCTGGGCGAGGACGAGCCCGACGGTGCGCAGGACTACCGGACCCGGGTCGAGGAAGCCGATCTGCCCGAGGACGTCCGCAAGGCCGCCTTGCGGGAGGTCGGCAAGCTCGAGCGCGGCAGCGACCAGAGCCCGGAGGCGGGCTACCTGCGCACCTGGCTGGACACCATCCTCGACCTCCCCTGGGGCACCACCACGACCGACTCCGACGACATCGTCGCCGCGCGGGCCGTGCTGGACGCCGACCACCACGGCCTGGACGACGTCAAGGAGCGGATCGTGGAGTACCTGGCGATCCGTGCCCGCCGCACCAACCGTGGCCTCGAGGTCGTCGGCGGTCGCGGTTCCGGTGCCGTGCTGGCTCTGGTCGGGCCGCCCGGTGTCGGCAAGACCTC
>JBMDXL010000398.1:0-5258 GCA_048594465.1 Microlunatus sp.
CGGAGGTGATGTGGGCGTACTTCGCCGAGGTCCCGGCCGTGCTCGACGACGGCGACTTCGACGTGTTCACCCACCTCGACTACGCGGCCCGCTCCTGGCCGACGGACGAGCACGGTCCGTTCGACCACCGCCGGTTCGAGGAGGGTTTCCGGCAGGCCATGCGCACCATCGCCACGAGCGGTCGGGCCCTGGAGATGAACACGTCCCGGTCGCTGCGCCCGTGGATGCCTCGCTGGTGGGCCGAGGAAGGTGGGCGGGCCGTCAGCTTCGGCAGCGACGACCACGAGACGACGGGGCTGGCCGCGCACTTCCCGGAAGCGGTCGACCTGGTGAGCGCGTACGGGTTCGCCCCCGGATCGCGGCCGGAGGACTTCTGGACCCGCTGACCCTCAGCCGGCGGGCGGCGCGCCGGTGGAGGCTCGCACGACCAGCTCGGGTGGCAGGACGACGTGGCGTCGGGCCGGGGCGCCCCCCTCCAGCACCGAGAGCACCAGCTCGGCGGCGGTGAGACCCATCCGGTGATGGGGTCGAGCCACCGAGGTCAGTGGGACCGACAGCTGCGCGGTGAACGGGATGTCGTCGTAGCCGACGATGGAGATGTCCTCGGGCACCCGTACCCGCTGGGACAGCAGACTCTGCAGGACACCGAACGCGAGCAGGTCGACACCGGCGGCGACTGCGGTCGGACGCCGGTTCACCGGTCGGCCGGCGAGCTCCCGACCGACGGCGAGACCGGCTTCGATGGTCAGCGGCGCGGGCACCACCTCCAGCTCGACACCCTCGACCCGCTCGAGAGCCCGCCGGAACGCCTCGAAGCGGGTGTGCACGGGTGCCTGGGCGGCCGGGTCGCCCACGAAGGCGATCCGTCGGTGGCCGAGGCCGGCCAGGTGCTCGGCCATGGCGGCACCCCCGGCGGCGTCGTCGACGGCCACCGACATGGTGGTCGAGTCGGACGGCTCGGCCCGGTCCACGACGACCAGGGGCACGTCGGTGCGCCAGGTCACCTGCGCGAGCTCGTCGACGTGGTCGTTGGGGATGATGATCAGACCGGCGACCCGCCGGGCCGCGTACTCCTGCAGGTAGCGCTGCTCGCGACCGGTGTTCCGGGCGCTGTTGGACATCAGGACCGTCCACGGACCGTCCGAGGTCCGTTCCTCCACCCCCCGCGCGATCTCCATGAAGCTCGGGTTCCAGGCGTCCAGGAGCATCAGCCCGATGGTGCGCGAGTACCCGGCCCGGAGGTGGCGGGCCGCCTCGTCGCGCACGAAACCCAGCTCGGCGATGGCCGCCTCCACCCGGGCCCGGGTGGCGGGTCGGACCCGTTCCGGGTGGTTCAGCACGTGGGACACGGTGCCGTGGGAGACCCCGGCCCGCTCCGCCACGTCGGCTCGGCTGATCCGCCGACCCTCAACTCCGCCGGTCGCTCTTGACACGAGTCAAGCATGCCATTAGGTTCGGAGACACCGCAAGATTGACACGAGTCAACCAGTCGACGTCGACCTGGAGGAGAGCGCGTGCCGAACCGAGCCGCTGTGCTGTCGGAGCCGAACACGATCGAGATCCGCGAGCTGCCCGACCCGTCCCCGGACCCGCACCAGGCGGTCGTCCGGATCGAGGCCGTCGGGGTCTGCGGTTCCGACACCGCCTACTGCACGGTCGGTCGGATCGGTGACTGGGTGGTCGACGGACCGATCGTCCTCGGCCACGAGGCCGCGGGTCAGGTGATCGAGGTGGGCAGCGCCGTGACCGATGTCGCCGTCGGCGACCGGGTCGCCATCGAACCGGGCACACCGTGCCGCGCCTGTCGCGAGTGCCTCGCCGGCCGCTACCACCTCTGCCCCGACCTGGTCTTCCTCGCCACCCCGCCGTACGACGGCGCGCTGGTGGAGAAGCTGGTCGTCGACAGCCGCAACCTCTACCGGCTGCCCGACGCGATGACGTACGAGCAGGGCGCTCTGGTGGAGCCGTTGTCGGTCGGGATCTGGGGGTGCCGACGGGTCGGGCTGGAGCCCGGCGACGAGGTGCTGGTCACGGGTGCGGGGCCGGTCGGTCTGCTGGCCGCCGCGGCCGCCCGAGCCCTGGGCGCGACCACCGTCACCGTCACCGACGTGTCGGACTTCCGGCTCGATCTGGCCTCCCGGATGGGGTTCCTCACCGAGCGCTCCGACCGAGCCGGCGCGACGGCCTTCGACGTGCTGCTGGAGTGCTCCGGCGCCCCGGGCGTGCTGGCTGCGGGTCTGGCGCGGCTCCGGCCGGCCGGACGGGCCGCCGTGATCGGGTTGTCCAAGGAGGAGTCGATCCCGCTGCCCCTGTCCCAGCTCAACGTCAACGAGATCACGATCAGCCTGGTGAACCGCTACCGCAACACCTGGCCGCTGGGCATCGCGCTGATCGCCTCGGGCCGGGTGGACGTGGATCCGTTGATCACCCACCACTTCCCCTTGGACCGCACCCGGGACGCCCTGCTGCTCGGCCGCACCGTCAGCGACTCGATCAAGGCCGTCATCCACCCTCAGCAGTGAGGTCATTGATCCGACTCGCCGCAGAATCCCTCATCCGCCGGACGACCAACGAGACGGCGCAACCTAGGAGCGGGCCCTCCCCCGAGGAGCCCGGACGCAGAACGGAGACGACATCGTGAGCAACGACGCTCAACCGCTCGACGACACCAGGCCCCCGGTCGACCGGGACGCCTCCCGCGCCGATCCGCGCGAGGTGGCCTTCACCGCGGTCGGGGTGAAGAAGCACTACCCGGGCGTGAAGGCCCTGGACGGGGTCGACCTGCAGGGGTACGCCGGCAGCGTGCTCGGGGTCTGCGGGGCCAACGGCGCCGGAAAGTCCACCTTCGCGAAGCTGCTGGCCGGGGTGGACACCCTGACCGACGGCGAGATCTCGATCACCGGCTACCCGCACCCGGTGCGCAACGCCGCCGAGGCCGAGCAGGCCGGGGTGCTGATGATGCACCAGGAACCGTTGATCATCGACGACTTCACCGTCGGGGAGAACGTCTGGCTCTACAAGCTGCGCGAGGGGCGTGACATCCGCCCCTGGGCGCAGAAGGTCGACACCAACAACGCCGAGACCCGCGAGGTGCTGGCCGGCGTCGGTCTGGGGCACCTGTCCACCCGTGAGCTGGCCCGCGACCTGGGACCGGGTCAGCGGCAGATGCTGTCGTTGAGCCGGGCCGCGGTGACCAACCACAAGATCATGATCTTGGACGAGACGACGGCCTCGACCAGCGAGGAGCACTTCAACGACATCCTCGACCTGGTGCGGCGGGAGAAGGAGGCGGGAACCTCGATCATCTTCGTCTCGCACCGGCTGAACGAGGTGTTCGCCATGTGCGACCGGATCGCCGTGCTCCGCAACGGCAAGCTGATCAAGGTCCTCGAGGCCGAGGAGACCGACGCCGACGAGATCACCTCGCTGATGATCGGTCAGGCCCTCAAGGCCCTGGCCCGCCCGGCCCCGATCTCGGTCGACCCCGACCAGGTCCCCGTGCTGTCGGTCCGCGATCTCCACGGCGGCACGGCCGAGGGCGTCTCGTTCGACGTCCAGCAGGGCGAGGTCCTCGGTCTGTACGGGTTGGTCGGCAGCGGCCGGTCGTCGGTGGCCCGGACGATCACCGGTCAGCGGCCGGCGGTCTCGGGCACGATCAAGCTGCACGGTGAGGAGGTGAACCTGCCGACCCCGACCGCCGCGGTCAACAAGCGGATCGCCTACCTGACCGAGGACCGACGGCTCGAGGGGTTCGTCAAGGACTTCGACAACGGTCAGAACATGAGTCTGGTCGCCCTCCCGACGATGGCCAGGGCCGGGGTCGTCGACGCGGCCGCGGAGAAGAAGCGGGTCCGTGAGCTGATCGGGGAGTACCAGGTCAAGGGTGGCACGAAGACCTACACCCGCACCCTGTCCGGCGGGAACCAGCAGAAGGTGGTGGTTGCCAAGTGGCTGGAGACCGATCCCGAGTTCGTGGTCCTCGACGAGCCGACCAAGGGCATCGACGTCGGCGCCCGGGCCAACATCTACGAGATCATCCACGCCGTCGCCGCCCGCGGCAAGGGCGTGCTGGTGGTCTCCAGCGAGGCCGAGGAGCTGCTCTCGCTCTGCCACCGGATCCTGGTCATGCGCAACGGCCAGATCGTCGCCGAGTTCGATCCCGACGAAGCCGACACCGACGACCTCATCCGCACCGCCCTGTCCCACACCGACTGAGCACCCGCCATCTCTGAGCAAAGGAGCTTTCCCATGGCCACCAGCACCACCACTCCCCCGTCGGTCCACCACTACGAGGAGGACACCTCCCGCAGTGGTCTGTTCGTCGGCTGGCTGAAGAGCCAGTACGCCCTCTACATCCTCGTCGCCCTGCTGCTGGTGGCCACGGTCACCCGCGGCTCCATCTTCTGGAGCGGCACCAACCTGACCAACCTGCTGCTGCAGATGTCGATCATCGGCGTCGTCGTGCTCGCCGAGCTGATCGTCGTCCTCACCGGCGGCATCGACATCTCCGTCGGCTCCGCCCTCGGCCTGGCCGCCGTCATCGCCGCCGGACTGTTCGGCGGGCCGTCGGTCTTCCTCGCCCTGATCGTGGCCGTGGTCATCGGCGGCGCGGTCGGGACGGTGAACGGCTGGCTGGTCGCCTTCCGCGGCCTGGAGCCCTTCATCGTCACCCTGGGCATGCTCGCCCTGGCCCGCGGTCTGGTCTACGCGTACGGCAACGGCATCCCGATCAACCCGGCTGCGGCCGACTCCTTCGCCCGGTTCGGCCAGTCGACCATCCTGGGGTTCCCCGTCCTGGCCATCATCTGGCTGGCCATGGTGGCCCTGATCGCGTTCCTGCTCTACCCCACCGTCTGGGGCCGCGGGGTGTACGCCATCGGCTCCAACATCGCGGCGGCCCGCGCCTCCGGCATCCCGGTGAAGACCACCCTGTGGTCGGTCTACATCCTGGCCGGGCTGCTGGTCGGTCTCGGCGGGTGGATGTTCCTGGCCCGTTTCGCGGCCGGCACCTCCACCGCCGGCAACCTGCTCGAGCTGGAGGCCATCGCCGCTGTCGTGATCGGCGGGGCGGCCCTGTCGGGCGGCAAGGGCAAGGTGTTCGGGGCCGTCGTCGGCACCATCATCTTCGCCGTGATCGCCAACCTGCTCTCGCTGCTGAACGTCTCCACCTTCCTGCAGGACGCGTTCCGTGGCGCCCTGATCCTGGTCGCGGTGACCCTGGCCACCGTCTCCTTCACCCGGCGACGCAAGACCACCAG
>JBMDXL010000399.1:0-3831 GCA_048594465.1 Microlunatus sp.
CCGGGTTGGACAGGCCGACCGGAGCCGCTGACGAGGCGTCCGTGGTGGACGACGCGCGCGTCTGGATCGGTGGCACTGGACTCCTGCGGAACTCCTCGCCCGGCGGGGGGTCGCCGAACGAACCCACACTATCTCGCCGACTCGTCCGGGCCAGGTCGGTCGGACGTGGCCTGCGCCACCCCCCTGGCCGGCTTCCGAGCCCCCTGGATCAGTCCCGCTCGGCGGCCAGAAAGGCAGCACCCCGAGGGGAGATCCGGTAGCCGACCTGCAGGCTCTCGGTCAGGCCGAGCGCCTTCAACCGCCGGACCCGGGTCTTGAAGGCGAACCTCTCCTGGCCCAGCGCCTCGGCCAGCACGGTCGACACCACACCGGGCTGGGCGGCGATCTGGTCGAGCGCAGCCCGGGTCCAGGGCGTGTCGGCGACCCGGTCCATCCGGTCCAGCCGACGGGTCAGGTCGGCGACCGCGGCAGCGTCGAGCTCGTCGTCGGCCCGCAGCGCCACCCGGGGGTCGGGACCGGCCACGGCGAGGTCGATCCGGTAGAGCACCCCCTCGCCCGACCGGCGGGTGTCGCGGGGACCTCGGGCCGACCGCTCCACCCACTGCAGCAGCGCGCCGCGGTCAGCGAACCCGGCCGCCCGTGCATCACCGTCGGTCAGCGTCGCCGCGTCGACCGGGCTGATCGCCGTGACCTCGACCACGCCGACCCGGGTGGTGAACCGCGAGCCGACCTTGGGTCGTACGGTCGTCCACCGCCGGTAGGTGGCCGACACCGAGCCGTCCGCCAGTCCGTCCAGCGTGGCCGCGGTGAACAGCATCAGCGCGGCTGCCGTCGGGTCAGGGCGGTCCGCAACCGGACCGGATCGACGCGCCAGTAGTCGTGCTGGGCCCCGTCGACGAAGGTGACCGGCACCTCGTCGGAGTAGCGACGGCGGAGCTCAGGGTCGGCGTCCACGTCCTGGGTGGTCCAGCGGTCGCCGGTCTCGGCGCAGACGGCCTCGACCACCGCGATCGCCTCGTCGCACAGGTGACAGCCGACGCGGGTCAGCACCACGACCCGGGACCCGTCGGCCGCCTCACCCATCGTGGACCTCGCGCTCGAGCACCCGGCGCAGCTCGGCTCGGCGCACCACCCCGGTGACACCGCGGGGCAGGTCGTCCACGACCCGCACCTCGGTCGGTCGCTTGAACACCGGCAGCCGACGACAGAAGTCGGTCACCAACGCGACGGACACGTCGGGTCCGGCCACGAACGCCACCAGCCCGCCACCGGCGGAGTCGCCGCGGGCGACCACGGCCACCGCCTCGACCTGGGGCAGCTGGCGGATCGACTGCTCGATCTCGCTGGGGTAGACGGTGAAGCCGCTGACCGAGACGATCTCGCGGGTCCGGTCGACCAGGAACAGCTCCTCGGCGGTCTGGAAGCCGAGGTCGCCGGTGGCGAACCAGCCGTCCTCGTCGACCGCACCCCGACCGTCCGGCCAGTAGCCGCTGAACAGGTTGGCGCCCCGGACGAAGACCTCGCCGGGCTCGCTCGGATCTCGCCCGTCGCCGACCCGCACCTCCACACCGGGCAGCGGACGACCGACGTGGAAGGGGCCCAGGATCTCCCCGCCCACGGTGGTGGTCACCCCCGGGGACGCCTCGGTCAGGCCGTAGCCCCGCTCCACCCGCAGACCGGTGCGCTCGGTGAAGCGTCGGGCCAGCCGCCACGGCAGCGGCGCGCCCCCCACCACGACCGTCGCCACGCCGCTCAGGCGCTCGGCGGCGTCCTCGTCGTGAACCAGGCGGTAGAGCAGCCCGGGCGTGATGGGCAGGTTGTCCACCCCCTCGGCCTCGATCACGGTCAGCAGGTCCCAGGTGGAGGGGTCCGGCAGCACCAGACGCGCGCCCGTCGCCAGGCAGACTCCGAGCACGGCGTTCAGACCGTACGTGTGGAAGAAGGGCAGCGCCCCGAGCACCACGGAGTCGGCGTCCACGATCCCGTAGCCGCCGACGTGGTCCAGGTGCGCCAGCAGCGCCCGGTGACTGAGCATGACGATCTTGCGGTCGGCAGTGGTGCCCAGGGTGGTGGCCAGCACGGCCAGGGCCTCCCGGTCCGGCGGCGTGGCCACCGCAGCGGCGGCCGTGGAGAGGGCGGTCAGACCGTCCTCGGTCAGCTCCAGCACCGGGATCCGTCCCGCAGCGGCCTCCCGGGTGGTCAGCACCGCGCGGGCCCCGCACGCGGCCAGCAGGTCGTCACGGTCGTCGACGGACTCCGCGGGGTCGGTCGGCACCACCACCAGCCCGGCGCGCAGCGCGGCGAGATAGGCCACCACCCAGGCGATCGAGTTGGGCCCGTCCACACCGATCCGCTGACCGGCCAGCAGACCGCCGGCCACCAGGCCGGCGGCGACGCCGTCGACCCGACGCTCGAGCTCGGCCCAGGTGACGGCCCGGACGCCGGGTTCGACCACCGCCAACCGCTCCGGACGTCGCTCGGCCTGGACGGTGAGGAGCTGCGAGAGGTTGCTGAGTCGCGACACCGGTACGGACTGGGCGGGCTCACCGGTTCCGCGGCCCGCACCGTCCGCACCCGGATCCGCCGTGTTCTCGGGCTCGGTGGCGACCACGGGTCGAGTCTGTCACAGCCGGACCCGGCCCCGCCCGCTCCGGATCGGTCGGCGGATCGGTTCGGCGGCACCCGGGTCACGACCGACGGACGGCTTAGGGTGGGTGAGGTGGACACGACGGGCGACGGAGCCGCCGACGAGGCCGCTCGCACCGTGGGCGAGCCCGATCCGGCGCCCGACGACGGAGCCGGGGCCACCCCCGAGCCCGGCTCCCGCGCGGCCGAGGTGGTGGTCGAGCCGCTGATCGGCCCCGACCCCCAGGCCGCCGCCTTCTTCGACCTGGACAACACCATGATCCAGGGCGCCTCGCTGTTCTACCTGGCCAAGGGTCTCTACCAGCGCGACTTCTTCCCCACCCGGCTGATCTTCCGGGGGCTGTGGCTCCAGGCGTACTTCCGGTTCATCGGCAAGGAGAACCCCGAGCACATCGCCGAGGCGCAGGCGGCCAGCCTCGGCTTCATCACCGGGCACACGGTCGAGGAGATCAAGCAGGCCGGTGAGGAGATCTACGAGGAGTCCATCGCCCCCCGGATCTGGCCTGGCACTAGGGCGATCGCCCAGATGCACCTCGACGCCGGGCACCAGGTCTGGCTGGTCACCGCGGCCCCGGCCGAGATGGCCGGGATCATCGCCGCCCGGCTCGGGATCACGGGGGCGCTGGGCACCCAGGCCGACGTCGAGGACGGGGTCTACACCGGTCGCCTGGAGGGAGGGCTGCTGCACGGCCCGGCCAAGGCCACAGCGGTCCGCGACCTGGCCGACCGGCACGGTTTCGACCTGGCCCGCTGCTTCGCCTACTCCGACTCGCACAACGACCTGCCGCTGCTCTCCCTGGTCGGTCACCCGTGCGCGGTCAATCCCGACGCCAAGCTGCTGGCGCACGCGGAGGAGCAGGACTGGCAGGTCCGCGACTACCGGACCGGCCGCCGGGCGGTGAAGGTCGGCGCGCTCGGGGCGGGCACGGTGGGAGCCACCGCCGGCGCGGTGCTGGCCGGGCTGGCCATCCGCCGCCATCTCAGGGGCTAGCGGGTCCCGTCCGGTCGGGTGGGCCGTCGTCTCGGTCGGGCGGGGGGAAGTCCGGGCCCGCGGACGGTCCGGCCCGGACGACCGGCCGGCGTTCCAGCCAGCGCGTCATCACCCAGGCCGCGAGCAAGTAGACCACGAAGGCCGCCAACCCGAGCAGGGCCAGACCCTCGGCCCGACCGGGCACGGTCGAGACG
>JBMDXL010000004.1:0-3276 GCA_048594465.1 Microlunatus sp.
GGCATCTCGATCATGCGCGACGAGCTGCCCAAGGAGAAGGTGTCCTCGGCCATCGCGCTGATGAGCGCGACGCTGGGAATCGGTGGCGCATTGGGACTGCCGCTGGGTGGGCTGCTGTTCGGCCGGTTCGGCTGGTCGTCGGTGTTCTGGCTGTCGGTGGTCGTCGGCCTGGGCATCCTGGCCGCCGTCCTGGTGGTGGTGCCGGAGTCGGGGGTGAAGACCCGCGGCCGGTTCGACCTGCTGGGGGCGGTGCTGCTGTCGGCGGCGCTCACCTGCCTGCTGCTGGTCATCTCCAAGGGTTCCCGCTGGGGCGGGGAGTCGGTGGCGCTGCTGCTGACCGCCACCGCTGTGCTGCTGGCCGTCTGGTTCCCGTACTCGCTCAAGGTCAGCCAGCCGCTGGTCGACCTGCGCACGTCGGCCCGGCGTCCGGTGCTGTTCACCAACCTGGCCTCGATCCTGGTCGGCTTCGCCCTGATGGCCAACATCCTGGTCAGCACCCAGCAGCTGCAGCTGCCCCCCGAGGCCGGCGGCTACGGTCTCGGGGCGCTGGCGGCCGGACTGGCCATGGTGCCCGGCGGTCTGGCCATGGTGGTCTTCTCCCCCGTGTCGGGGAAGCTGATCAACGTCCTCGGCGGCCGGATCACCCTGATCATCGGCTGCGCGATCATGGGCGTCGCGTACGTCGGACGGGTCTTCGGTGACCACTCGCTGCTGTCCATCGTGATCGGCTCGGCGGTGGTCAGCGTGGGCTCGGCGATCGCGTACGCGGCCATGCCGAGCTTGATCATGGCCAACGTGCCGATCACCGAGACCGCCTCGGCCAACGGTCTGAACGCCCTGCTGCGGGCCCTCGGCACCTCCACCGCGAGCGCCGTGATCGCCGGGGTGCTGACCGCTGTCACCATCACCGTCGACGGGGCCACGGTGACCAGCCCGGCCGCGTTCACCCTGACCTACTGGCTCGCCGGCGCGGTCTCCCTGGTGGCCTGCGGCATCGTCTGGCTGGTGCCACGCCGGTCGGCGGAGGTCCACGAGGTGTCGGAGGTCGAACCGACCGCCTCGGTCAGCCAGGCCGGCGGGGGAACCGAGATCGTCGTCCGCGGCCGGGTCCTGCGGCCCGACGACAGCCCGCACCCGCACGCCGTGGTCACGGCCGTCCGGTTGACCGGGGAACCGCTGGACTGGAGCCGGGCCGACAACACGGGGGCGTTCTCCCTGGCCCTGCCGGGTCGGGACCGCTATCTGGTGATCGCCAACGCCGACGGCTGGACCCCGCGCTCCCAGGTCACCGACTTCGCCGTCCCCGAGCTCGCCCCCGTGGTCCGGCTCGGTGGCCCGCTGCTGCTGACAGGCACCATCCGGGAGTCGGGCGTTCCGGTGGCCGGCGCCCTGCTCACCCTCAGCGCGACCACCGGCGAGGTCCGGGCCACCACCACCAGCGGGCCGGACGGCGGGTACCGGCTGCGGCTGCCGCCGCCGGGGCACCACATCCTCACCGTCCTCGCCCCGGACCGGCTGACCACCGTGGCCGTGAAGATCTTCACCACCACGCAGTCGGCGGTGAACGACGTCGAGCTGCCCGGCGGCCGCCTCCGCTGACGCCCCCTTTCCCTCACTGGCGCGTCCCGTGCAGCGGGGGCGCGAGATAGCGAAAGGGTGCGTCAGCGGGTGGTGAGATCGGTGATCGCCGGACCCAGCTCCGGCCAGGTGAAGGTGAAGCCCGCCTCCAGCAGCTTCTCCGGCTGCACCCAGCGGCTCTTCAGCAGCAGCTCGGACTCCTGCCGCAGCACGAGCATCCCCGGCTCCAGCATCCACCGGTACGCCGGCAGCCCGAACGGTCGGTGGGCCGCGCGGCGCAGCTCGGCCCTCAGCCGCCGGTTGGTGCTGGCCTCCGGCGCCGCCAGGTTGACCGGACCGTCCAGCTCGGGGTGCTCGACCACGAACCGGACCGCCGCCACCAGGTCGTCCAGGTGGATCCAGCTGAACCGCTGGTCGCCGTGGCTGTGGTGACCGGTCGCGGCGGGCTCGGTCGGGGTCGGCCCGATGCCGCGGTAGCGCCGGTGCGGGAACCACCAGCCGTCGTGCTGGGGGCCGCCCGCCCCCAACCGCGCGGCCCGCAGCAGCATCTGCAGCGCCGGCCCGTCGCCCAGCACGATGGCCATCCGCAGGGCCACCCGCCGGGTGCCGGGCAGGTCGCCGGCGAACAGCGCCTGCTCCCAGTCGCGGGCCACGTCGACGGAGAAGCCGCGGCCCAGCTCGCCGTCGGTCTCGGTCTGCGGTCGGTCCATCGCGTACCGGTAGATGGTGCCGGTGCTGGCGTTCAGCCAGACCGGCGGCGGGCTCGCCGCCCTCGCGACGGCCCGGTGCAGCTCGGTCGTGGTGTCGATCCGGGAGCTGTAGATCTCGTTGCGGTTGGCGTCGGTGTAGCGGCAGCCGACGCTGCGCCCGGCCAGGTTGACCAGCAGGTCGGCACCGTCCACGAGGGCGGCGATCCGGTCCGGTTCACCCCACCGCGCGTCCGGCCCGGACCGACCCACCAGATCCACCCGGTAGCCGTCAGCGGTCAGCTCGCGGGCCAGCCGTCGGCCGATGAAGCCGGAGGCGCCGGCCAGGACCGCTCGTCGCGTGCTCATGGGGCCGACTCTGCCAGGCCGGGGGAGCGCCCCCCGCACCACGCACTAGCCTGCCCGCGTGCGCTCGCCCATCGACGACGAGATCCGGCAGATCTTCGACCAGTGCTCCGGTATCGACGAGGGCGAGGTCGCGACCTACATCCCCGAGCTCGCCGACGCCGACCCCACCGCGCACGGGCTGTGCGTCATGTCGGTCGAGGGTCACAGCTACGCGTACGGGGCCGTCGACGTCCCGTTCACCGTCCAGTCGATCTCCAAGGTCTTCGCGTACGCCCTCGCGCTGGAGACCCACGGCTTCGAGGCGGTCGACGCGCTGATCGACGTGGAGCCGTCGGGTGAGGCGTTCAACGAGCTGAGCCTGGACCCGCGGACCCACCGGCCGCGCAACCCGATGATCAACGCCGGCGCCATCACCGCGAGCTCGCTGCTGCCCGGTGCGGATCCCGAGCGGCAGGTGGCGGCGCTGCTGGACTACCTCGGCGCCTTCGTCGACCACCCGCTGACCGTCGACGAGCGGGTGCACGCCTCCGAGGCCGCGACCGGCCACCGGAACCGGGCGATCGCGTACCTGCTGCGCAGCGTCGACGTGATCAGCACCGATCCGATGGCGGCGGTCGACGTCTACTTCCGGCAGTGCTCCGTC
>JBMDXL010000040.1:0-4826 GCA_048594465.1 Microlunatus sp.
GGCACGGACTGGACGACCTCCTGCGGGCCGGTGTTGAAGACGACCACCGCCCCCCGCAGCCGGGGATCGACGTCGCGGCCGACGGTGTCGTCGATCCGCATCACGATCACGCCGTCCTTCGCCGCGGATGTGCCGGAGACCGGGAACGTCACCTTCTGCCGGATCAGGTCCGCCGAGCCCAGCCGGAACAGCGGGGTGGAGAAGCGGAGACGGAGCAGGTCCTGGGCCTGGGCCGCGCCGGTCGCCACCTGGGCGGCCGTCGGCTTCAGCGCGGGATCGCCCAGCAGGTCCTTCTGGTAGGTCCACTTGGCCTCGTTGTCCGCCTTGGGCGGCAGGCCGTGTCCGAAGCCGTTGTCGGCCCCGGTCCAGTCCAGGGTGTTGAACCAGTCGCCGGAGTTGTAGGAGTTCCGGTCCAGGCTCTTGCTGCGCAGCAGGTCGGTGCCGGCGTGCCAGAGCGACGGTGTCTGCGACAGCGCGGTGAACGACAGCGCCACCGTGTTGGCCCGCACCCGCTGGTCCATCGGGGTGTCCCGGGGCAGCTTGTAGGTCAGCTCGTCGAACAGCGTCTCGTTGTCGTGGGCGTCGACGTAGCTGACCACCTCGTCGGGCTGGTCGGCGTAGCCCGCGGGCTGGCCGTTGTAGTCGATGGCGTCACCCCGCTTCACCTGCCCGGCGTAGGTCCGGAACTCGTACGCCCGCAGGTTGCCGGCCAGACCCAGCTGGACCAGGTCGGTGGAGTTGGCCAGCCGCGCCTGCACGGCGGCCGCGTCGTCGGGGTCGACCCCGTTAGGGTCGGTGCCGAGACCGGTGCCGAGACCCTGCTTGCCCGGGTTCTCGTCGAACGGTCCCCCGCCGCGGACGGCGTCGCGCAGCCGGTCGGAGAAGGTGCCGATCCCGGTGCCGCCGAGCTGGCCCTGGGTGGCCTGGGTGAAGCGGGCGTTGTTCGCCACCTCCCCGAAGTTCCACCCCTCCCCGTAGACGTAGATCGACTTCCCGTCGACGCCGTCCTTGCGCAGGGTCAGCTTGTCCAGAGCCGCGCGCACGGCGAGCATGTTGGCCCTGCTGTGGTGGCCCATCAGGTCGTAGCGGAAGCCGTCGACCTTGTAGTGCCGGGCCCACAGCACGGTGGAGTCGACCATGATCTTCTCCCCCATGGTGTTCTCCGTGGCCACGTTCTGGCAGCAGGTCGAGGTGGTCACGGCCCCGTCGGCGTCCAGCCGCTGGTAGTACCCGGGCACCACCTTGTCCAGCACCGAGGTCTTCGCGGTGCCCGAGGTCGGCGTGTGGTTGTAGACCTGGTCGAGCACCACCCGGAGCCCGGCGGCGTGCAGACCGGCCACCATGGTGCGGAACTCCGCGACCCGGGCCCCGCCGTCGGCCCGGGCCGCCGACGAGGCGTACGAGCCCTCGGGCGCCATCCAGTGCCACGGGTCGTAGCCCCAGTTGAACGCGTCGGCGTCGGCCACCGCCGTCACGCAGGCCTGCTGCTGCTCGCTGTCGGGCGCGTACGAGCGGAGGTCGCAGTCCGGCTTCTTCTGGTCGGACGGGTCCTCGGGGATCGAGGCGATGTCGAAGGTGGGCAGCAGGTGCACCGTGTTCAGCCCGGCCTGGGCCAGGCTGCGGAGGTGCTGCCAACCGGCCCCCTGCCGGTCGGCGAAGGCCAGGTAGGAACCACGGTGGGCCGCCGGCACCGACGGGTCGGAGACGGAGAAGTCCCGGACCTGCAGCTCGTAGATCGTGGAGTCCACGGCGGCCGCCAGCTTCGGGGACGCCGTGGTCCGCCAGGCGTTCGGCTGGTGGGCCCGGTCGGTCAGGTCGACCGCGACGGACCGGGTGGAATCGAGGGTGAGGGCGACCGAGTAGGGATCGGTGACCAGGCTGTTCTCGATCTTGCGTGTCTGCGGCTGGTAGGCGGTCACCTCGTACAGGTAGCGCGCGCCACGGACCGATCCGGCGGGCCGGCCGGTCCAGGAGCCCTCGGACTGCGCGGTCAACGCGGTTCGTCGCGCCGCGGAGGTGGGGGCGTCGGCCGCCGATCCGGCCGGCCAGGTCAGCAGCGCGACCGACTGCGCCGTCGGCGCCCAGACCCGGAAGGTCCCTCGCTCACCGGCCCAGTCGATCCCGTACGTCTGCTTCTTCGCCTGCTTGCCGTAGAGCGCGTCGAGGACGAGGGCGGTCTGCACGCCGGTGCCGTCCCGCAACCGGTAGCCGTCGTCGTACTGACCGACCACCACCTGCCCCTGCAGCAGCTTCCGCACCCGGGCCTTGGACACGTCCAGACGGAGGGCCACATACCCCTTCAGGTACGGGAAGTCGCGGACCACCGACGCGGGCAGCCCGCGCGGGTCGTAGCGCAGGTCGATCGCCTGGTCGGCGCGGATCCGCTCGCTGTCGACGGTGATACCGGCGTCCCTGGACGCCTGCAGCAGCCAGCGCATCGTCCCGGGCTGGTCGGCCGGCGGGACGGCGTCGGCCGGCCACGCAAGCAGACCGGGCTGCACCCAGTAGGCCTTGGCCTTGGTCAGGTCGGTGGAGCTCGCCGGTTCGCTCACCGCGACCGTCGGGATCTTCGACGCGGAGTCCCAGCGGAACTGCACGGTGAGCCCGTCGGCCGGCACGCTGAACGTGATGTTGGCACTGCCGCCCCCGTCGCCGTAGCTGGTGTCCCACCCGCGGTTCAACGCGATCTTGACCTCGTAGTCGCCCTTGGGGATGTCGCTACCCGTCCAGGTGAAGATCTTGTCGTTGTCAGGATCCCCCAGCCAGGCCCGGAGGCAGTCCGGGGACCAGTCGGCGGAACAGCCCTGCTCGGACTGGAAGCTGCCGGCGGCCGCCACGATGTCACCCTGGGCGGTGTTCTGGATGTTCTTGGTGCGGTGGTCGTAGAGGAAGGTGATCGGCCCGCCCGGTGCGGTGTAGCCGATGTTGCCCCCGTTGGGCACTCCGCCCGCCCCGTAGTTCTCCGTCCACGCCTTGTCGATGGCCACCTTGTAGGCGTACGACCCGGCGGGCACGGGGATGGTGGCCTTCCAGATGTCGTCGTTGGGGTCCCGCGTCAGCTGGGCCTGGTCGCAGTCGGGCTGCCAGTCCCCCGGGCACCCCATCTCGGAGTTGTGGTCACCGGGGACGGAGGCGTTGGCGGGTTGGGTCACCGGGCCGGCGCCGGCGCCCGGGCCCTCGCTGGCGGTGCCCTTCGTGCCCACCACACCCGAGGTCGTGGCCACCGCGTAGCGGCCGCGGAGGTCCTTGGCCACCATCCGGTACTCCACCAGCGAGCCCTTCGGCAGACCGGAGACGTCGTGGTAGACCGCGAACGGCGCACTGTCGTCGGTGCCGAGCGGCGTCCAGTCGGTGTCCCCGGCCAGACGCCAGGCGGTCGTCACCGGGGCGAAGCGGTCGTCGACGACCGCACCGCTGATCTTGGCCCGGCCGGTGAAGTCGGCCCCGCTGCCGGGCGCCCGGGCCAGCAGCACCGGAGCGCCCGCTCCCGCATCGGCCCGACGCTCCGCCTTCCAGACCGAGACGCCCATGGCCGGCACGCTGATCGTGACCCGCCCGTCCCGACGCGACGGCACCGCGGTGTCGGTGCCGTAGACGGGGCGGTAGAGCATCTTCGCGCTGTACGTGTCGAAGTCCGCCGACGCCGTCTTGCCCGAGTTGTTGACCGCCACCAGGTACTCGCGGCCGTCGGCGGGGTTGATCCGGCTGAAGGCGAACACCCCGGGGCCGGCCTCGGCGTACCGGCTGATCTGGGCCCCGTCGGCCAGGGTCGGGTTCTTGCTGCGCAGCTTCGAGAGCTCGGCGATCAACCGGTAGAGGTCGGTGTCGGTGTCGTACCGGTCCTTGGCGCCGCCCGCCCGCGCGCCGAACAGGTTGGCCTCGTCCGCGTACTGCTTCGTCTTCGTCGCGAACATGTCCTGCCGGGCGTCCTTGTCCCCGCCCGCGCCGATGAAGCCCTGTTCGTCGCCGTAGTAGGTCACCGGCTGACCACGTGTGGTGAACATCAGCTTGTTGGCCAGCTCGACC
Organism: Microlunatus sp.; assembly: GCA_048594465.1. GTDB lineage: Bacteria > Actinomycetota > Actinomycetes > Propionibacteriales > Propionibacteriaceae > Microlunatus. The sequence continues at coordinate 4,027 of JBMDXL010000040.1, forward strand.
CGCGACAGCTTGTCGTCCGCGGTGCCGAGCAGGGCGGGCAGCCGGCCCATGTCGTGGTTGCCCAGGAAGGTCGGCAGCTCGTAGGCGTTGGAGTCGGTGTCGGTGTAGTAGTCGTCGCCGGCGAACATGTCGCGCAGGACCGTGGCGTTCTTGCCGGCCACGAACGCCTGGGCCGCGCCCTGGAACCCGAAGTCCAGGGTGGCCGGCAGCCTGCCGGAGGTGGTGAAGGTGCTGGTGTAGGCCGGGTTGGCGTCGTACACCTCACCGAACATGAAGAAGTCGTCGTTGCCCTTGGCGCGGGCGTGCTCCAGGATCGCCGGCGAGAACTGCTGCCAGAACTCCAGGTTCACGTGCTTGACGGTGTCGATCCGGAAGCCGTCGATGCCGAGGTCGACCCAGGCCTTGTAGATGTCCTCCATCCCGGACACGACCTTCGGGTTCTCGGTGAACAGGTCGTCCAGACCCGAGAAGTCCCCGTAGGTGCTGTTCTCGCCGCTGTAGGTCGAGTCCCCGCGGTTGTGGTAGAGCGTCCGGTCGTTCAGCCAGGACGGCACCTTGACCGTGGCGTCGGACGGCGTGTCGAACACCGGCTCGTACGGGAACGAGGTCGCCGGGTCCAGCGGCGGGAACGCCTTGTTCACGTAGTCGCGGTCGTCGAAGACCGTGCCGTCCGCGGTGGAGTACGGGCTCTGCGCCTTGCTGATGTAGGTGCGCGGGACGGAGCCGCCGGCGTCGGGGTTGGCGTAGTCGATCACGTCGGCGGTGTGGTTGGTGATGATGTCGAAGAAGACCTTCATCCC
>JBMDXL010000400.1:0-3077 GCA_048594465.1 Microlunatus sp.
GTGAAGGAGCCCAAGTACTACCTCTGCGGGGACGCTCCCCCACCGGCGTACGACGGACCCGGCGACGCCCACAGCCAGCAGGAGTGGATCTGGCGACGGCGCGACTACCTGTCCCTCTTCGCGCCCGCGCCGGCGGCGACCGTGCGGCTGGAGAGCACACCCTTCTACCTGTACCTGCCGGACGCCCGGCGCCGGATCGCCGAGGACTTCGACGACCTGCGGCTGGTGGCCATCATCCGCGACCCGGTGGACCGGGCGTACTCGAACTGGATGCACCTGTGGGTGGACGGGCTCGAGCCGGCGTCGGACTTCTGCGAGGCCTGGCGGTCCGAGGACGCCCGGGTCGAGGCGGGCTGGGCGCCGTTCTGGCACTACCGGCGGATGGGCCGGTACGGCGAGCAGCTGGCCGACCTGTTCACCCGGGTCGACCGGGACCGGGTGCTGGTGCTGCGCTACCGCGAGCTGGTGGCCGAGCCGGCCCGGACCCTGGACCGGGTCTCGGCCTTCCTGGGCATCGAGCCCGGGCGGGTCGGCGTGGTGCCGCCGGACAACTCCCGCCCGTTCGTCGAGCCCGGCCTCAAGGCGGCCGTGCTCGGTCGGGTGGTGCGGGCCGGCGCCCGGCTCGGGGCGTACGCGCCCCCGGAGCTCTGGCGCCAGGGGGTCAAGCCCCTCTACCGCGCCCTGCAGCACGGCGGGCCCGAGCGACGGCCGAAGCTGGCTCCGGAGGTCCGGGCGGAGCTGGTCCAGGAGTGCCTGGACGACATCGGGCTGCTCGAGGAGGTGCTCGGCGAGTCCTTCGAGGACTGGCGGTCCAGCGCGGGGCGGGGATCGTTCAAGGAGCGGACGGGCTGAGGTCAGCCGGTCTCAGATCCGGACGTCGGCGTAGACCAGGTTGTGATCCGACGAACGCCGGGCATTGGGATTCGTCATCAGATTCACCCAGCGGCTGGCCTCCCCCCGGCCACCCTGCACCATCACCACGTCCAGATGCGACGCCAGACCGCTGCTCTGTCTCGGAACCGTGGTCCTGAACTCGTTCACGGTCGAGTAGGCGAGGTTGACCCTCACCGCCGCCGCCTTCGCGTCTCGGAACCCGGCGGAGACGAGGACGTCGTGTCCGGCATAGCCCGCGCTGTCGTTCTGCCACGTGTTCAGATCGGCACCGAGGACGACGGGATACCGCCCCGTGTTCACTCTGCTCGCCAACGCCACGATCGCCGTGGCCTGGGCAGCGCGTAAGCGGTTGTACCGGGCGGCAGCGGCCTTGTTCGCGCTGTGCCGCTCGTCGAGGTGGGCGGAGAACGCCCAGAAGCGCTGCCCCGTGGCGCGACTCTCGAAGAGGGCGTACGTCGCCCGACGACGCTTCGCCTCGCTGTCCCCCGCGGCGACGGGGAGCGTGAAGGAGCAAGCGCCGTTGTAGCTGGCCGTGCCGGTGTACTCCGGGCAGCTGCTCAGCAGGGCGAAGCGCTTGCGGTCGTACAGGATCCGGGTTCCCTGCGTGCCCGAGGGACGGTCGAAGGCCTGGTACGAGGTGGTCCGCACCATCGCGTAGTCGTACGTCGAACCGCCTCGCCGCTTCAGCTGGTCGACCAGAGTCGTCGTCTGCCGTCCCACGGTCCCGATGGCGGCGTTCCGACCATCGGCCCGTCCAGGAGAGGTCTCCTGCAGGAGGACGACGCCGGCCCCGCTGCTGATGATGTCCCGCGCCGCCGCATCCGATCTGCTCAGCCAGGCGCGGTTCCCCGAGCCCAGCTGCGCGGTCAACAGGTTGAACGTGGCGACCCGCATCCCGGTCCCGGCGGTGCTGGTCGGTAGTCCCCGGGGCAGCGCCGTCCGCAGGTACGGGTACGCCTTCGTGTAGGTCTTCTTGCCGACCTTGTTGACCGCCGTCAACCGGTAGTAGAGGTGGTTGCCCGAACCCACCGGCGCCCCCGCCCCCGCCGACTGGCTCCGGGACATCGTCCAAGCGCGGGCTTTCGCCGAGATCGTGAACGTCCGGGCCTGCCGACCCGAGGTCGGAAGGGGAGACTTCTTCGACTTGCTGAAGGCGGTCAGACCCGTCTCCAGCAGGTAGTAGTCCGTTCGCTTGCCGGCACTCGTCCACCGGAAGACGATCGTGCCCGCACCGGCGCCGGGGGTGGCCGTGACACTGGTGATGGCGGAGGGCTTCTTCGTCGCCGCGTCGGCGGGCGGGGAAGGGCTCATCAGACCCGCGACGACGATCAGGACGGTCGCCAGGACGGGAAGACGGCGGAGAGACATGGGCCCCCTCGGGAGGACGGTCACCAACGTGACTGGACGAGTCCCCGAGCTGAGCACGAGCGTGCGCTGGTCGGCACACTAGTCGACACGCCGAACGAGACGCAATCGTTGAGAAAGCGCTGTCATCCCCTCGGGCCGAACCGCGCCCGGCTACTGTGTCCGGACAGTCCGTTCGGGGGAGCGGGCCTGTAGGTGTTCGGGGGGACACATGACCTATGCGCGGATCGACGGCTCGGGCCGCGCTGTCGTGGACGACGTTGGATGGCGGCTCCGGCAACGGTTACGCCGAGCCGGCCGGCGCACCGTCGACACCCTCCCGGATCCCGGTCCCCGACTCGCCCGGCGGTTCGCCGTAGCCGTGGGGGTCGTGCGTCCCCACGCACTCCCGCTGGTCAGCCTCGTGCTGCCGGTGCACGGCGTGGAGGACTATCTCGCCGAGTGCCTGGACAGTCTGCGCGCGCAGACGCACGACAACCTGCAGATCATCCTCGTCGACGACGGCTCTCCGGACCGGAGCATCGACATCATGCGTGCCTACGCGCGACGAGACGCGCGGATCGAGATCTTCCGCCGCTCACGCTCGGGGCCGGGAGCGGCCCGCAACGCGGGGGTTCGGGAGGCGCGCGGCACCTACCTGATGTTCGTGGACCCCGACGACGTGCTCGACCGGGACACCGTCCAGGCGCACGTCGCCACGCTCCAGCGGACAGGGTCAGATTTCTCGGTGGCGCCCTACCGGCGGCTGACGCCGGCCGGCACGCAGCCGGCCGGGTGGTGGGTCCAGCAGGCGCACGGCCGCCGGCGGGACCGCACGA
>JBMDXL010000401.1:0-6023 GCA_048594465.1 Microlunatus sp.
CCTCGCCGCGCGTACGTGTTCGCGGTGGCCGGGATGGCCTTCGTCGTCGGTGGCACGAGTGTGACCGGCGCGGTCCACCAGGTCCGCCTCGAGCGGGCCGAGGCCGCGACGGCGGCCCTGATCCAGGACGGTGGCCCCTGCCTGGGTCCCCGGGCGCTGGCGGATCCGGAGGCCTGCGGCGGGGTGGTCGGTGACGAGACGCTGGTCGCACCCGAGGTCCTGCTGGCCCAGGCCAAGGCGCCCCAGCTCGTCCGGTGCCAGACGTCCCTCGGTCTGCCCACCGTGCGGGACTGCGTCCTCGGCCAACCGGGGGCCCCGACCACCGTGGCCCTGGTCGGCGACTCGCACGCGGGGATGTGGATGGAGGCCGTGGACGCGCTGGGCCGGTCGAAGGGGATCTCCGTGCGCGTCTACGTGAAGAGCGCGTGCCCGCTCACCTCGGCTCGACGGGTGCTGAGCGTCGAGACCAGCGACGTCCGCCAGCTGTCCTGCGAGCGGTGGCGCAACGAGGTCCTGAAGCGCCTCGAGCGGGACCCCGGCATCCGCGACGTGGTGACCAGCGCCTTCGCCAGCTCGTACGCCTTCGCGCCCGAGCCCGGGGGCGAGCAGCTCGACGACCCGGCCACCGACGGGTTCGCCGCGGTCTGGCAGCCGCTGCTCGACCAGGGCAAGCGGGTGCACGTCCTGCGGGACACCCCCACCCCGCTGAAGTCGGTGCCGACCTGCCTGTCGACCCAGCCCGAGGCGGCGCGGTGCAGCTGGCCGCGGAAGAAGTCCCTCGAGCCCGACGTGCAGGCCGCGACGGCCCGGGCCCTGGCCGAGGACGGGGTCGACCGGCTCACCGTCGTCGATCTCACCGACCAGTTCTGCGACGACGACACCTGCTACGGGCAGGTCGGTGGGGTGCCCGTGTTCCGCGACCGGTCGCACATGTCGCAGGAGTACTCCCGGCTGATGGCGCCCTACCTGGCCGACGAGATCGACCTCAGCTCCTGACCGGAGCCGCCGCGACCGCCGGACGACACCCTCGGCCCGCGTCCTGAGCAGAGCCACTTCCGGGAGCTCCCGCACTAGGATCACCGGGTGACTCGCCTGCGTAACGTCGCCGTCGTCCTGGCCGGGGGAACCGGCACCCGGGTCGGCCTGAACATCCCCAAGCAGCTGATCAAGATCGCGGGCAAACCGATCATCGAGCACACCATCGCCACCATGCAGGCCTCGCCGGCGATCGACGAGATCATCGTGATGATGGCCCCGGGCTACCTGGACGACGTCCGGGCGGTCGTCAAGAAGGGCGGCTACGACAAGGTCAGCCAGATCCTGGAGGGCGCCGGGGGTCCGGGCGCCACCCGGAACGACACGACGGCGCTCGCGCTGGCGGCTCTCGGGGAGGAGGACTGCAACGTGCTGCTGCACGACGCCGTCCGGCCGCTGGTCTCCCAGACGATCATCGACGCCAACGTGCAGGCGCTGACGACGTACGAGGCGGTCGACACCGCCATCCCCTCGGCCGACACCGTGATCCAGGTGGACGCGGTCACCGGCGCGGACGGCAAGCCGCGGATGACCGACGTGCTCCCCCGGCATCTGCTGCGCCGCGGCCAGACGCCGCAGTCGTTCCGCCTGTCGACGATCAGAGCCGCGTACGCGAAGGCGGCCCAAGACCCCGACTTCCAGGCCACCGACGACTGCACCGTCGTGCTGCGCTACCTGCCCGAGGTGCCCATCGCCGTCGTGCCGGGCCACGAGCGGAACATGAAGGTGACCGAGCCGATCGACGTCTACATCGCCGACAAGCTCTTCCAGCTCACCTCCGCCGACCACCCCGCCCCGCTGACCGAGGACGAGTACCACGCCCGGTTGAGCGGCAAGACCTTCGTCGTCTTCGGTGGGTCGTACGGCATCGGCGGCGACATCGCCGATCTGGCCAGGTCCTACGGCGCGACGGTGAAGACCTTCTCCCGCTCCTCGACGAACACCCACGTGCAGCGTCGCGAGGACGTCGTGGCGGCCTGCCGCGAGGTGCTGGCGGAGACCGGCCGGATCGACTTCGTGGTCAACACCGCCGGGGTGCTGCCCCGGGGCGAGCTGGCGGAGTCGACCGAGGAGACCATCTACGCCGCGACCGAGGTGAACTACCTGGCGCCGATCTTCATCGCCCAGGAGTTCTACCCGCACCTGGTGGAGAGCCGGGGCTCGCTGCTGCTGTTCACCTCGTCGTCGTACACCCGCGGCCGGTCCGGCTACTCCCTCTACTCCTCGGCCAAGGCGGCCGTGGTCAACCTGACCCAGGCCCTGGCCGACGAGTGGGCCGGCACCGGTGTCCGGGTGAACTGCATCAACCCGGAGCGCACGGGGACGCCGATGCGCACCAAGGCGTTCGGCGAGGAGCCGCCCGGCACGCTGCTCTCCTCGCCCGAGGTGGCCAGGCAGTCGCTCGACGTCCTGCTGTCCGGGCAGACCGGGCACATCATCGACATCCGTCGGGAGGACGGTCCGGCCGCCATCGGCAACGGCTGAGCCGCGTGAGCGACGTCGGCACGCGGGTCGCTGTCCGGGAGCCGGTGCGCCCCGGACCCGGTTCCGGACGACGCCGCTTCCGGGCCGACGTCCAGGGGCTGCGGGCCGTCGCGGTCGGTCTGGTCCTGCTCTACCACGCGGGTGTGCCGGTCGTCGGGGGCGGCTACGTCGGGGTCGACGTCTTCTTCGTCATCTCCGGCTTCCTGATCACCTCGCACCTGGTGACCTCGCTGCGACGGAACGGTCGGATCGGGTTCGCCGACTTCTACGCCCGCCGGGCCCGGCGCATCCTGCCGGCGTCCTTCGTCGTGCTGGTGGTCACCGCCCTGGCGCTCTGGGCGGTCGCGCCGCCACTCGCCCTGGCCGGGATGATGAAGGACGCCCTGGCCACCGTCACCTACGTGCCGAACATCTGGTTCGCGGTCCAGGACACCGACTACCTCGCCGACCACGCCGCGTCGCCGTTCCAGCACTACTGGTCCCTGGGGGTCGAGGAGCAGTTCTACCTCCTCTGGCCGCTGCTGCTGGTGGTCCTGACGCGTCGTGCCCGGGGTCGGGGTCGTCAGGTCGTGGTCGGCATCGCCGCCCTGGCGGTCCTCAGCCTGATCGCCGGCGTGTGGGCGACCTGGTGGAACCCGTCGTTCGCCTTCTTCCTGCTCCCCACCCGCGCCTGGGAGCTGCTCGCCGGCGGCCTGGTCGCCGCGGCGGTGCTCCAGCGTCCGCCCCGTCTTCCCCCGGTGCTGGCCGCCGCCGGAGGCTGGCTCGGTCTGGCGGCGGTGGTCGTCGCCGCGGTGGTCTTCGACAGCGGGACCCCCTTCCCCGGTGCGGCGGCGCTGCTGCCGGTCCTGGGGACGGCCACGGTGATCTTCTGCGGCTCGGTGCAGCGGCCGCTGGGTCCCACCCGGTTGCTCTCGGTCCCGGTGCTGCAGCACCTCGGCCTGATCTCGTACTCGCTCTACCTCGTGCACTGGCCGCTGCTGATCGTGCCGGCCGAGGCTCTCGGACGCGAGCTGTCGACCTGGGAGCGGCTGGCGCTCGGGGTCGGACTCGCGCTGCCCCTCGCCGTCCTCCTCCACCGCTTCGTCGAGGTGCCCGCCCGGTCCGCCCGGGCTCTGATCGGCCGACCGCCGCGGCTCACCCTGAACGCCACCGCGGCGGTGACTGTCGTCCTGGCGCTCCTGCTCGGTGGAGCCGTCAGCCGCGCGGAGAACGGACCGATCGCCGGGGCCTCGGTGGCGCCCGCCGCGCCGTCGACCCCGGCCGCACCCCCGCGCGGGACCGGCGTCGTGCCCACCAACCTGACACCCTCGTTGCGGCAGGTCGACCAGGACGTGCCGGACGTCTACGACCGGCCCGGTTGCCACCTGGACACGGTGGTGGCCACCGTCCAGGACTGCCGCTTCGGCCGCCGTGGTGCGGCGACCCGGGTCGCCCTCTTCGGTGACTCCCACGCCGCCCAGTGGCTTCCGGCCCTCGAACGCCTCGCGGCCGAGGGCGGCGCTCTGGAGATCGCGACCTACACCAAGAGCTCGTGCCCGTCCGTCGGCGTGACCACGGTGCTCAAGGGCGTGGCGTACGCCTCCTGCGACCGGTGGCGGACCGCCGTGATCGCTCACCTCACCGCCGACGCCCCCGACGTGGTGGCGCTGTCGAACGACGCGTACCACGAGCTGCTCGGGGCACCAGGGCCCGCGGCGCGGACCCGGGAGTGGACCGGGGGGCTGGCGAGGACCATCGACCAGCTCCGCCGGCCGGGAGCCGGGTGGTCGTGGTGGCCGACACACCGCGGTTCGACGTCGCTCCGCCGGTGTGCCTCTCCGCCCACCTGGACGACGTCACGCCCTGCCTCGGAGACCCTCAGGTCAACCTCGATCGCCCCCTGGCGGCCGCCGAGCGGCGGGCGACCGTCGACGCCGGCGGCGTGTACGCCGACGCCACGGCCTACCTGTGCGACCGGCGGTCGTGCCCGCCGATCGTGGGCGACCTGCTCGTCTACCGCGACGTGAACCACCTGACCGCGACCTACGCCCGCTACCTCGCCCCCGTGCTCGCCCGCGACGTCCTGCCGTAGCGTCGCCGCCGGGACCCGCGGCAGCCAGGTGCGCGGGTTCGCCGATCCGACCACACCGCGGACCCGCGTGTGGTCAGGACATTCCGGTGTCCCCGTGACTAGGCTGGCGACTTGTCTGAAGCGAACCTGGATGCCGCGGACGGCGGGAGTCACCGAGCTCCGCCGTCGCCACCGTCAGCGTCGGTCTCGCGGGGTGCGGACCTCGCCTACACGTCCTACCTGCGCGTCGCGGCGATGATCGCCGTCATCTTCATCCACGTCGCCGGCTTGTCCTTCGTGCAGGGTGGCACCGTCGGGTTCACCCGGGGCGTGGCCGCTCTGATGACGTACGCCACCAAGTGGGCGGTGCCGGTGTTCGTGATGGTCAGCGGCGCACTGCTCCTCACCCCGCCGGCCGATCCCTCGCCCCTCAGGTTCTACCGCAAGCGACTGGCCCGGGTCGGGGTCCCGCTCGTCGTCTGGCACCTGGTCTACGGCCTCCTGATCGAGCTGACGCAACCGGCCTTCGACTGGCGCCACGCCGTCAGCCTGGTGCTGACCGGTGAGCTCTACACGGCGCTCTACTTCTTCTGGTTGATCCTCGGTCTCTACCTCGTCACGCCGCTGCTGTGGCCGCTGATCGCGAGCTGGCCCCAGCGATCGGTCGTCGTCGCGGCCGCGCTGCTGACCGCCGCCCCCGCGCTGGACCTCGTGATCCGCCGGGTCGTCGCGCTGCTGGGCCACCCGATCCGCACGGGGGAACCCACGCTGCTGACCCAGTTCGTCCCGTACGTGGGCTTCTTCCTGCTCGGCTACGCGCTCCGCTCCTGCATCCTGCGGGGGTGGACGCTGCTGGTCGTCTTCCTGGGCACGGCGGCCGGGATGGTCCTGTTCACCATCCAGGCCGCCTACCTCGGTGCCCTCGGGGACGCCGGCGCGGTGCTGCAGGTCGTGAACCCGCTGAGCTACCAGGGGCCGTTGCTCGGTCTGATCGCGGTCGGGGTGTTCCTGGTCTTCCGCGGGGTGGTCAACCCGGACTCGGGTCTGGCCAAGGAGCCGTGGCAGTCCCGGTCCCGCTGGTTCGGCGAGCTCACCTTCGGGGTGTTCGGTTGTCACCTCCTGGTCAGCTACGGCGTGGCCAGGCTCACGGGTCACGCGGCCGGCTGGGGCGCGCAGACGCTGGCAGGAGTCCTGGCGCAGAATCTCGCCGTCGTCGTCCTGTCCTTCGCCGTCACTGCCGCAGCCGCCCGCGTCCCCCTCCTGCGCAAGGCCTTCGGGTTCGCCTGAGACCGCTCAGATCACCCGTCAGATGCGGATGTCGGCCCACACCAGGTTGTGATCCGACGGCCGGTCGGGATCCGGGTTCTGCAGCATGTTGACCCAGCGGTCCGCCCCGCCCTTGCCCCGCTGGACCATCACCACGTCGAGGTGCGGTCCGTAGCCGTGGGACGAC
>JBMDXL010000402.1:0-6260 GCA_048594465.1 Microlunatus sp.
GGTCGCAAGGAGCTGCAGGACGTGCTCGGCGAGCACCAGGACAGCATCGTGGCCGCCGAGTTCCTGCGGGCCGAGGGGATCCGGGTCGGCAACCGCAGCGGCCACAACGGGTTCACCTACGGGCTGCTGTTAGGGCACGAGCGCGCCCGCCGGGCTGCCATCACCGACCAGCTGCGCCCCTTCCTCAGCTGAGCCTCCTGGGCTGAGTCCTCCCGGGCTGAGCTTCTCGTGGTGGGCTCGTCCTCAGGAGAGCTGGTCGACCGCCGCGGCGACGCGCTTGACCCGGGTCTCGGGCCGCTTGGCCTCGACCACCCCGCGCACCAGCTCCTTGCGACGCGAGGGACTGAGCGCGGCGAGGGCGGCCACGGCTCCAGGGCGGGCCTCCAGCGCCGCCTGCAGGTCGTCGGGCACCGCGACCTCCCGGTCGGCCTCGTCCAGCTCGATCGTCGCCGTCACCGTGTCGCCGATGGCCACCCCCAGCTCGCGGCGCGCCGCCTGGGACAGCCCGATCAGGTTCCGGCCGCCCATCACCCCCAACCGGAGCCGGACGGTCGCCGCGCCGATGGTCACCCGCACGGGCGCCCGCTTGCCACCGCCGAGCGCGCTCACCTGGGCGTCGGAGAGCTCCAGCGCCGTGGCCGGTCCCTGGGGTTCCAGCACCGTGGTGATCTGCAGCGTCACAGGCCGATGGTGCACCGGGACGCGTCGGTCGCGCAAGCAGGGTCGCGGACCGGGCAGAATCACCCCGTGGCCCGCCGTACTCCACCGCCCGTCGACGACGACTTCATCGAGAAGATCGTCGACATCGACGTCTCGTCGGAGATGCAGACCAGCTTCTTGGAGTACGCGTACTCGGTCATCTACTCCCGCGCCCTGCCCGACGCCCGGGACGGGCTGAAGCCGGTCCAGCGACGGATCCTCTACTCGATGCAGGAGATGGGGGTCCGGCCCGACCGCGGGCACGTGAAGTGCGCCCGCGTGGTCGGCGAGGTGATGGGCAAGTACCACCCGCACGGCGACGGCGCCATCTACGACGCCCTGGTCCGCACCGCGCAGGCCTGGACGATGCGGTTGACCCTGGTCGACGGGCACGGCAACTTCGGTTCCCCCGACGCCGGTCCGGCCGCGATGCGCTACACCGAGTGCCGGGTGGCCCCGGCCGCGCTGGCCATGACCGACGGGCTGGACTCCGACACCGTCGACTTCAAGCCCAACTACGACGGCAAGGACACCGAGCCCACGGTCCTGCCCGCCGCCTTCCCCAACCTGCTGGTCAACGGGGCGGCCGGGATCGCGGTCGGGATGGCCACCAACTGCGCACCGCACAACCTGGTCGAGGTGATCCAGGCGCTGCGGCACCTGATCAAGCACCCCGACGCCCAGCTGGACACCTTGATGCGGTTCATCCCCGGTCCCGATCTGCCCGGCGGCGGGAAGATCATCGGACTGGACGGCATCCGGGACGCGTACGCCAGCGGCAAGGGCAGCTTCCGGATCCGGGCCACCACCCGGATCGAGCAGGTGCACCCGCGGCGCAAGGGCATCGTGGTCACCGAGCTGCCGTACATGGTGGGGCCGGAGCGGGTGATCGAGCAGATCAAGACCCTGGTCACCAGCCGCAAGCTGCAGGGCATCGCCGACGTCAAGGACCTCACCGACCTGGCCAACGGCACCCGGCTGGTGATCGAGATCAAGAACGGGTTCAACCCCGAGGCGATCCTGGAGCAGCTCTACCGCGGCACCAAGCTGGAGGACTCCTTCGCGATCAACTCCGTCGCCCTGGTCGAGGGGCAGCCGCGCACCCTGTCGCTCAAGGAGATGCTGACGGTCTACCTCGAGCACCGCTACGAGGTGACCCGACGGCGGACCGAGTTCGAGCGGAGCCGGGCCCAGGACCGGCTGCACCTGGTCGAGGGTCTGCTGGTCGCGATCCTGGACATCGACGACGTGATCGCGATCATCCGGGGCAGCGACGACACCGCGCACGCCCGGTCCCGCCTGATCGAGGCCTTCGACCTGTCGGAGATCCAGGCCAACTACATCCTGGAGATGCCGCTGCGTCGGCTGACCAAGTACTCCACCATCGAGCTGGAGACCGAGCGCGACGCGCTGCAGGCCACCATCGCCGAGCTGACCGAGATCCTGGAGAACCCCGAGCAGCTGCGGACCCTGGTCGGCAACGAGCTGGCCGAGGTGGCCAAGCAGCACGGCAGCCCACGCCGCACCATCCTGCTGGCGTCCAGCGGTGTCGCCGCGACCACGTCGGCGGCCCCGCTGGAGATCGCCGACGACCCGTGCTGGGTGCTGCTGTCGTCGGCCGGGCTGCTGGCCCGGACCGACCACGACGACCCGCTGCCGGCGGGTGGGCAGCGGGCCAACCACGATGTGCTGGTCTCGGCGGTGCGCGCCACCGCGCGCGGCGATCTGGGCGTGATCACGTCGGCCGGCCGGTTGATCAAGATCAACGCCCTCGACCTGCCCACGGTGCCGTCGACGGCCAACGCCCCGAACCTGCAGGGTGGCACCCACGTCTCGGAGCTGGTGACGCTGGAGAACGGCGAGCGCGTGCTCTGTCTGACCACCCTGGCCGAGACCTCCCTCGGGCTGGCCCTGGGCACGGCTCGGGGGGTGGTCAAGCGGGTCAACCCCGAGGTGCTGGGTCGGGACGCCTGGGAGGTGATCCGACTCGAGCCGGGCGACACCGTGGTCGGGGCGGTCGAGCTGACCAGCGAGGCCCAGGAGCTGACCTTCATCAGCAACGACGCCCAGCTGCTGCACTTCCCGGCCGCCTCCGTCCGGCCGCAGGGCCGGTCGGGCGGCGGGATGGCCGGGATCAAGCTCGGCGTCGGTGCGCGCACGGTCTTCTTCGGCGTGGTGCCGACCGGGGAGTCCGGCGGCAGCGCTGAGGTGGTCACCGTCTCCGGCTCCTCGACCGCCCTGCCGGGCACCGACCCGGGAACGGTGAAGGTGACGTCGTTCGCCGAGTACCCGGGCAAGGGCCGGGCCACCGGCGGCGTGCGCTGCCACCGGTTCCTGAAGGGCGAGGACACGCTGCTGCTGGCCTGGGCCGGTCCGGGACCGGCCTGGGCTGCCGCGGCCAGCGGCGCCCCGGTGGATCTGCCGCCGGGTGACGGCCGCCGGGACGGCTCCGGGGTGCCGGGCAGCCAGCCGATCGCAGCGGTCTCCTCACCCCGGCACTGACCGGACCCGGACCCGACTCACCACCAGCGCAGGAGCCACCTCGTCGGCGAGCTCGGGGTGCCGGTCGGGGAACTGGAAGACCCCGAGCATCAGCTGCACGGGGTAGTCGGGCGCCTGGCCGAGCTCTCGCACCACCCGACCGTCGACGGAGAAGACCAGCGAACCCGGGCGCCAGTCCACGGCGTACGTGTGGTCCTCGGCGACGTCCAGGCGGAGCGGCTCGGTGGCGAACTCCTCGGTGAGCGCCGGGTCGCGGAACCGGTGCACGCCCATCCCCACCTGCGCGATCCCGTCGGCGACCGCATCGCCGAAGATCTCGGCCACACAGATCTCACCGGACCGCTCGGGGGTGTCCTCGATCCCGGAGAGCCAGAACGCGATCATCGACCGCGGTCCCAGCGTGCCGCGCATCGTCACCTCGAGGGCACCGAAGTGCGGGGTGCAGCCCCAGAAGGCCTGCTGCTCCTCGGTGACCGTCAGTCCGTCCACGAACGGCTGCTGCCCGACGGTGCTGCCGACGGGTCCGGAGAACGAGCCGGTCTGCACGCAGGAAACCCGCATCGGCTCGGTGTGCCGATCGGCGCACCACAGCTGCTGGTCGTCGGCGATGGTCAACAGCAGCTGACCGTCGCGGACCTCGTACGTCGCCGCCGACCTGGCCCGTGTGCTCCAGTGCGGCAGGTAGTACGGGAACCAGACGCGGCGATCGAGGTCCTGGCCGGCGAAGGTCTCGTCGAGCTCGTCCGTCACGGCTCAGCTCCCGATGGTGCCCGGTGCCGGCACGTACGGCTCGAAGAAGTCGTTCGCGGGCACTCCCTCGCGGGTGAGCACCAGAGCCGGGACGAAGACGCCGTCGAGCTGCTCGCGGATGATGTCGACGTGGCCGGCGTGCCGTGCGGACTCCTCGATCAGGTGGACCAGGAAGTAGCGCAGCTTCGCCGGCTGCGGCTGGAACAGACCGAACCAGGGTGCCGGTGGGGCCAGGAAGTCGGCCTCGGGGTCGGCGGCGGCGATCGCGGACAGGCAGGCCTCCCGGGCCGCGTCGAACTCGGCCAGCACGCCGTCCATCGTCTCGGTGGGAGTCAAGGCGAAGCTGGCGGCGTGCGCGGCGTAGGCGTCCTCGTCGATCTCCGAGCGGCCCTCGTGGGAGATGGTCGCGGTCGCCCCCCGCAGCCCGTACGCGGTGTGCTTGACGATGCCGCCGACCGACAGGGCACTCCGGCACGGGGTGGCGCGGGCCTGCTCCTCGGTCACCCCGACGGGCGCGGCGCGGATCGCTGACAGCTGGACGTCGAGATAGTTGACCAAGCCCGTGAGCTCGTCGTGCGGGGCGGGCGCGTACGTCGGTGACCTCCTCGTGGTGCGGACGTCACCGTTCTAGCCGTCGCCACCGACAGTCGTTCACCGGCTGCTCCCGGAGACCGGGCGCGCGACAGCTCAGGCGTCGATCGCGGTGGCGTCCAGCTGGTAGGCGCCGTCCACGATGAACGTCTTGCGCGGGCCGACGTCGTTGCCCATCAGCATCTCGAAGGTCGTCTCCGCGATGAGGCCGTCGTCGACGGTCATCCGCCGCAGGGTGCGGTGCCGCGGACTCATGGTGGTGTCGGCCAGCTGGTCGGCGTCCATCTCCCCCAGCCCCTTGTAGCGCTGCGGCTCCTTGAAGTTGAGGTTGCGCTTGGTCAGCTCCGCGGCCGTGCGCTGGTACTCGGCGTCGGAGTACGTGTAGATGAACTTCTCCATCCCCTTGCGCGGGTTGGTCAACTCGAACCGGTGCAGTGGCGGGACCGCGGTGAAGATCCGGCCGGCGTCGACCAGCGGGCGCATGTAGCGGAAGAACAGGGTGGCCAGCAGGCAGCGGATGTGGGCGCCGTCGGAGTCGGCGTCGGCCATGAAGATGACCTTGCCGTAGCGGGCGGCGTCCAGGTCGAAGGTCCGGCCAGAACCCGCGCCCACCACCTGGATGATCGAGGCGCACTCGGCGTTCTTGAGCATGTCGCCGATCGAGGCGCGCTGGACGTTGAGGATCTTGCCCCGGATCGGCAGCAGCGCCTGGAACTCGGAGTTCCGGGCCAGCTTGGCCGTGCCCATGGCCGAGTCGCCCTCCACGATGAACAGCTCGGTCCGGTCCACGTCGGTGCTGCGGCAGTCGGCCAGCTTGGTCGGCAGCGACGACGACTCCAGCGCGTTCTTCCGCCGGGTCGCCTCCCGGTGCTGCCGGGCCGCGACCCGGGCCCGGGACGCGCCCACCACCTTCTCCATCGCCGCCCGGGCCTGCATCTTGGTGGCGCCCTTGGTCGAGGTGAGGAACGCGGTCAGCTCCCGGTTGACCGCCTTGGCCACCAGCCCGGCGACGGGTGGGGTGCCGAGCACCTCCTTGGTCTGGCCCTCGAACTGCGGCTCGGCCAGCCGCACCGTGACCACGGCCGTCATGCCCTCGAGCACGTCGTCCTTGACGATCTCCTCGCCCGACTTCAGCAGCCGGGTGCCCTCCAGGGCGGCGCTGAACGACTTGGTCAGCGCCCGCTCGAAGCCGGCCACGTGGGTGCCGCCCTTCGGGGTGGCGATGATGTTCACGTACGAGCGGGCCGTCGTCTCGTAGCCGCTGCCCCAGCGGACCGCGATGTCGATGTCGAGATCGCGCTCCACGTCGGTCGGGGTCATGTGGCCGGCGTCGTCCAGCATCGGCACCGTCTCGGTGAACCGGTCCTGTCCCTGCAGCCGGATCACCTCGGTGACCGCCTCATCGGGAGCCAGGAACTCGCAGAACTCCGCGATCCCCCCCTCGTGCAGGAAGGTCTCGACCGTCGGCTCCGGCCCGCGGGCGTCGGTGACCTCCAGGGCCAGCCCGGGCACCAGGAAGCTGGTCTGCCGAGCGCGGTTGTGCAGGTCCTCCAGGCTGAGCTGGGCCTCGGCGAGGAAGATCTGCCGGTCCGGCCAGTAGCGCACCCGGGTGCCGGTGGCGCCCTTGCGGGTCCGGCCCACCTTGCGCAGCCCGCTGCCCGGGGTGAAGGGCGCCGTCGGTCCGTCGCCGTCGAAGACGCCCGGGGTGCCCCGCCGGA
>JBMDXL010000403.1:0-2148 GCA_048594465.1 Microlunatus sp.
CGCGGCGAGCGCGTCGAGCTGCGTGTCACTCCAGTCCAGGGTGTGGTTGGCGAACAGCCCGGCGTAGAACGGCTCGGCGAAACCGGCTTCGGCGGCACACGCGAAGCCGTTCGCGGCGGCCGCGGAGCCGGCGTCGATGAACGACATCGGGAAGACCCGCAACCGGATGGTCCCGGCGGTCTGCGCGTCGGCCAGCAGCTGTCCGTACGTGGCTTCGAAGTCCACGCAGTGCGGGCAGTGGAAGTCCTCGTAGAGGTCGACGGTGACCGGAGCGTTTGTGGCGCCCCAGGAGACGGGTTGGCCGGGGACGATCGAGATCGGCACCGACGGCCCCGGGGTGACCGTCCCGGCGCTCGGCGGACGGTGCGTCCGCCAGGTCTGGAAGCCGATCCCGGCCCCGACGACGGCGAGCACGACCACGGCGACCACCACGATCAGCAGCCGCCGTTCGCGCCGTCGCTGCGACGCCTGCCGGGCGGCCAGCTCGCGCTGCTGGGCCGCCTGACGATCCCGCTGGGACTGGCTCATCGCCGGCCCTCCCGGTCCAGCTCGGCCGCCCGGGTCAGCTCGGGGTGGTCCAGGGCGAAGCGGCTCCGGGGTCGCCAGACCAGCCACGCGCACAGACCGAGCAGACCGAGGTCGCGGACGATCTCGCCGGCGTACGAGGTCTGCCCCGGCGCGACCTGCCCACCGCCGCCGAAGCAGCCGCAGTCCAGGCTGAGCCCGCGGGCGGCGGCGGAGACCACCGCCACCAGGAAGACCACGATCAACCCGCCGGCCACCGCCGCCGTCTGCCGGGTGAGCAGCCCCGCCACCAGGAGCAGCCCGAGGGCCAGCTCGAGGAAGGGCAGACCCCACCCGATCGGACGCTCCAACCAGGTCGGCACCAGCTCGTACGCGCTGACGGCCGCGACCGAGGACTGCGGGTCGATCACCTTCAGCGCACCGGCCACGAGCAGCACCCCACCCAGGACCAGACGCGCGAGGGTGGAGAGCCAGGGGGCCCAGTCGTCGAACCGGCGGGTCTGGGCCTTAGGCGCGATCATCGTCGGACGCGGTCCCACCGGGCCGGACCCCTGCCACCAGGTCGTCGACCACGGTGCGCAGCCGGCTCAGGTCCTCCGGCGTGCCGGCGTCCTCGGCGGCCAGCAGCGTGGCCACCAGGGCCGAGCCGACGATGGCGGCGTCGGCGTAGCCGGTCACCTCGCGGGCCTGGGCCCCGGTGGAGATCCCGATCCCGACGCCGACCAGGGCGTCCGGTGCGCTGCGGCGGATCCGCTCGACCAGGGCCGGCGCTGCCGAGGAGGTCTGCGAGCGGGCACCGGTCACCCCCATCACGGCGGTGGCGTACACCCAGCCGCGGCAGGCGGCCAGCGTGCTGGCGATCCGCTCGTCCGACGACGACGGCGAGAGCAGGAAGATCCGGTCCAGGTCGTGGGCGTCGGACGCCGCGATCCAGGCGCCGGCCTCGTCCGGGGTGAGGTCCGGGGTGATCGCGCCGGAGCCGCCGGCCGAGGCCAGATCCCGGGCGAAGGCCTCGGCGCCGTACTTCTCGATCAGGCTCCAGTACGTCATCACCACGGCCTGGGTGCCGGTCTGGGCCACCGCCTCCACCGCGGCGAAGGTGTCCCGGGTGCGGACGCCGCGGGCCAGGGCCCGGGTGCCGGCGCGCTGGATGGTGACCCCGTCCATCATCGGGTCGCTGTAGGGCATCCCGACCTCGACCAGGTCGACCCCGGGCCGGCGCTCGTCACCCTCCACCCCGCACAGGGCCTGGACCGCGCGCAGCGAGGTGGCCACGTCGGGGTAGCCCACGTGCAGGAAGCCGACCAGCGCACCGCGCCCGGACGCCTTGACGTCGGCGAACAACCGACCCGAGCGACCCGGGTCGAAGCTCGTCACCGCGGGACTCGCCGCACTCACTGGGTCTGACCCGCGGTGCTCGGGGTGCCGGAGGTGTCGATGTCGAACCAGCGGATCGCGGTGTCGACGTCCTTGTCGCCGCGACCGGACAGGTTGACCAGGATCAGCGGCGGGGTCCCGTCGGGGCGCAGCGGCAGCCGGCGGCCCAGCTTCAGGGCCCCGGCCAGCGCGTGCGCGGACTCGATGGCCGGCAGGATGCCCTCGCTCGTGGTCAGCAGCGCCAGG
>JBMDXL010000404.1:0-1660 GCA_048594465.1 Microlunatus sp.
TGGGCCTACCAGGGCTTCAACTACCCGAAGTCGGTGTGGGGCGGCCAGCTCAAGGCCAAGGTCCGCAACCTGGAGGGCGAGGACCGGGCCGCCGCCTACAAGGAGATGGGCGGCACCAACACCCCGGTCCGCCGGCTCTGGCAGTCCCAGCTGAAGCGGGGCCGCGCCGAGGGCTGGTACCGCACCGTCGTCGGTGAGGTCAAGGAACTGCAGCCCGGTCCGCAGGGCCGCGGCGTCGTGACGTTCCTGCGCCCCAAGGAGGGCCCGCCGCCCGCGGGCACCACCCCGCTCACCCCCGGCCCCAACGGCCTGGCCGAGATCACCGCCGACTTCGTCATCGACTGCACCGGCCTGGAGGCCGACATCCGGGAGCACCGGGTGCTGGCCGACCTGCTCGACCACAGCGGTGCCGGACGCAATCCGGTCGGCCGGCTCGACGTCGACACCACGTTCGAGGTGATCGGCACCCGCAGCCAGCCCGGCCGGATGTACGCCTCCGGCAGCGCTACGCGCGGGGGCCCATGCCCGGTTGTCGACACCTTCGTCGGTCTGCAGATCGCCCCCCAGGAGATCTGCGACGACCTGGCCAAGCTCGGCTTCGGCAAACCCATCGGCCCGGTCCAGTCCGCCAAGCAGTGGTGGCGCTGGGCCCGCAACAAGCAGATCTAGGAAAGAGTCATGGTTCCCACTCTGTACGGGCGGATCCAGACCCGCATCGTGCTCACCGCGATCATCGGCGGGCTCTGGACGCTGCTGATCACCCCGATCCTGCCCACCGGTCTCCCCCTCGGCGCCTCCTACCGCGTCACCTTCACCGTGCTGGCGTGGGTGATCGTGCTGGGCATCGCCTGGGAGTTCCTCTACCACTTCCTCCAGCAGTTCCGCTGGGAGAAGGACTGGCCCACGTTCTTCGGCCTGCTCACCGTGGTCAACGAGGGCATCGTCCTCTGGCTGCTGGTGAAAGCCGATGTGCTGCCCGGACTCTCGGGTGGGGTGCCGCTGTCGGCGTTCCTGCTGCAGTTCATCACCACCTGGCTGGTGGTCTGGCTGTGGGCCAACGGTCCTATGCGCATCTTCTTCCCGCACTGGCGCTTCCGAGGAGGACGACTGTGGTGACGTGCACCCGGCCCGATGCGCAGCCGTCACACGCACACTGCCACTTCCCAGGAGGACGACTGTGGTGACTCCCGCCGCCACCCCGCATCCCGCCCCGCCGGACGGCCCCGACGGCGTCCCGTTCGACCGCGTCCCGGGCGAGGTCCTACCGGGCGATCATCTGGTCATCCGGGTCCCCGGGATCGCGGCGGTCATCCGCACCGGCGATCTGACCGGCGCCGACCCGGGCGCGGCCGCCACGCCGCTGTCCGGGGCCGCGCTGTCCACCGCGACCGAGCTGCTCGAACTGCTGCGGGCCGTCGCCGACGAGCACGGGGCGGCACCCGGCCGTCCGCTGGCCCACCGGCTGACCCGGTGGGTCGTCGGCACCCCGGGCGTCCCCGGGTTCGGCACCGTCGCCGCGACCGATGACGGCATCGCCGTGTTCCTGCACGGCGACGTGTCGCTCGTCGAGTTCCCGACCACCGGCGCATCCGGATCCGTCTCGGCCACCGGCCGCAGCGTCACCCCCGCCGTCGACCTGATGCACCTGTCCGGCCGCACC
>JBMDXL010000405.1:0-2097 GCA_048594465.1 Microlunatus sp.
TGCTCAGCTCGATGGCCGGGACCGGCGCCCTGACACCGGCCGAAGCCGCCGAGGCGGCCGCCAGCCTGCCCAAGTTCCCCGAGGTCAAGGTCAACGAGCGCTACGGGGGGCCGAAGGGGTTCCTGCTCAAGATGGTCGAACGGGAGCTCGTCGGCGCCGGTTTCGACCCCAGCCAGATCAGCGGCGGCGGTCTCAAGATCACCACCACCTTCGACAAGGCGGCCCAGAACGCTGCGGTGGAGGCGGCGCAGAAGTACACGAAGCAGGCCGCCGACGCCCGCGACGAGAAGGCCGGCAACCTGCACGCCGCCGTCGCGTCGGTGGAGGTGGGCACCGGTGAGGTGCTGGCCCTCTACGGCGGCCCGGACTACGTGAAGAACTCGCGCAACTGGGCCACCACCGCCCGCCCGACCGCGTCCACGTTCAAGACGTACGCGCTGGCCGCCGGGCTGAAGGACGAGTTCAGCCTGTACTCCCGTTTCAACGGCAACACCTTCACCCCCGAGGGCGACAGCACCCCGGTGCGCAACGAGTTCTCCTACCAGTACGGCGGCGGCGTCACCCTGCTCAAGGCGGCCACCGACTCCATCAACACCGCCTTCGTGGACATGACCACCCAGCTGCCGGGCGGGCCGCAGCAGGTCGTCGACATGGCCGAGGCCGTCGGCGCCCCGAAGGGAGCGGGCTGGGACCTCAACTCCCGGATCGCGTTGGGCACCGCCGAGGTCAGCCCGCTGAACCAGGCGAACGCGTACGCGACCTTCGCCAACGACGGCACCTACGTCGCCCCGCACGTGATCAAGGAGGTCACCGACGCCCAGGGCACGGTGCTCTACCGGGCCAACCCGGAGGAGAAGAAGGCGGTCAGCGCCGACGTCTCCCGCGACGTCACGTACGCGCTGTCCAACGTGGTCGAGCAGGGCACCGGCACCACCGTCCGGACCCTGGACCGTCCGGTGGCCGGCAAGACCGGCACCAAGGACGTCGAGGACGACATCACCGCCGCCTGGTTCGTGGCCTACACCCCGCAGATCTCCACCGCGGTGATGTACGTGGCGGGTGACGACGGCAACGCCGACCTCGACGACTACGCCCGCCCCGGTGACTCCACGTTCTTCGGCGGCACCTACCCGGCCCTGACCTGGGTCGACTACATGCAGACCGCCGTGAAGGACCTGCCGGTCGAGCAGTTCGAGGAGCCCGCGTACGTCAACCGGGACTCGGCCCCGCAGCCGACAGCCACCTCCCGGCCGGAGCCGACGCGGACCCGGGAGCCCACCACCGAGGCGCCGACGCAGGAGCCGACCACGGAAGCGCCGACGCAGCAGCCGACGACCGAAGCGCCGACCCAGGACCCGACCACGGAGGCGCCGACCCAGGAACCCACCACGGAGCGGCCGAGTCGGCAGCCGAGCAACGAGCCGTCCGGCGGCGGCTGATGGGCGATGGTCCCCGGCCGGCCATCGAGATCATCGACGGCGCCTCCGCGCGCGCCCGGCGTGGTGACGGACCGGCCACCGCTGCCTGGCTGGACGACCGGAGCGACGGACCGGTGACCGTGAGCCCGGTGCCGCCGTCCTGGAGCGACCGCCTCGTCGCCGCGACCAGCCAGCGGCTCGGCGGACCGCTCGGCCGACGGGCCGACACCGTCGGGGTCTGGTGGACCCCCGTGCGCTGGGCGTTGCTGGTGGCGACGGTGGTCTACCTGCTCGGCGTGCTGTTCCGGTTGCCGTGCCGGATCACCGAGGCCGGGCAGAGCCCCGACAGCTTCCGCTGGATGTGCTACTCCGACATCGGCATCCTCTACCAGCTGCGCGGGCTGATGCAGGGCAACGTCCCCTATCTCGACAGCGGCAGCTACCCCGTCCTGGAGTACCCGGTGCTCACCGGCTGGTTCCTCCAGCTCGAGCGGGTGATCAGCACCGCGCTCGGGGCGCCGACCGGCTCCGAGCTGACCGCGCAGCAGCAGGTCGACTCGACCCTGATCTTCACCGACGTCAACATCGTGATCCTGGGCGCGCTGCTGCTGGTCACCGTCTGGGCCCAGGCCCGCGCGGTGCCGCACCGGCCCTGGGACGCGCTGATGGTGGCCGCCTC